>CALMQK010000069.1 GCA_937872085.1 uncultured euryarchaeote | reverse complement strand
TGCCCGCCAAAGTCCATACGGAGCAGAGGATACTCGATCGGATGGTCTTCTCCGATGGCAAGTACAAGAACATCTAGAGTGAGAGCAGAGGCACCGAGGCGATCAGCATGGCCAAGGCAGCGATCTGCCTGACGCTCAGCTGCTCCCTCAGGCGCATCTTCGCCACAGCGATCGTCACTATCGGGTACAGGTTGGTTACGGGCGAGACTATTGAGACGTTCCCGAAGTCTATCGCCAAGTAGAGCGTGATCCCACCCGCCGCGAAGCATAGAAGGGACAGCTCGAGCAGCCATCGGTTCGATTCCGGCATCTCGAACCTGCCCTTCGTGGAGCCCAACCAGTACACGAACCAGATGGCAGGGCAGACGAGCGCGTAGACACCGATGAAGTTCGTGTCGCCCATGTCCTTGATCACGCCTTTGGCCATCGCCGCCGACGTGCCCCAGAATATCAGGGACAAGATCGCGAACGCTATTCCGAGCATTTCGTTCTTCCTGTTCCCGTTTCCGTTGTTCCCGGTGGAGTATGTGAATACCAGCATCGCTGCGACGACGAGTATGACTCCCATCAGTTCCCCCACGGTCATGCTCTCGTTCAGGAAGATTATCGCCAAGAACACGGTGAGAGGGGCATACGCGCCGGCAATGGTCCCGACTATGCTGACCTTTCCATGCTTGATCGATTCGTAGTAGGAAACATAGGCCGCACCGGAAAGCGCGGCCGCTCCGATCGCCTGCACCCAGGTCCACATGCCAAATGAGCCCGGCCTCCTGAAGAAGAGCCAATAGGCCGCCCACATGACGAATATGTTGACGCTCAGGAGGAGCAAGAGGTTCGCGGAGGAACCCTTCGTCCTCGTCTCTTTGGCGAAGACCTGCCCTAGCCCGTACATCAGTATGGTGGCGACGGAGAACGGGACCCAGAGCATGTCCATGGTTCGTTGCCATGGGCCGGACCTAGATATACGTTTCCCACCCAATCCAGCAGCGCGTCCAGATCAGGATGTCAGGTGAGCGATTTCGCACCCTCTTTTTTCAAGAAGAGCGTCTCTCCCCGGTAGTCGATCCGCAGGATCCTATGGTATGGGATTGTCGCGTCAGTGGTATCGAAGAAACCTCTTCCGAGTGAGGTGATGTCCTTCCCGGCGATCTTCAGCACATCGCCAGGCGCGCCTCTGTGCACGTACCAGATCACCGCCTCGGCGAGCGATTCACCGACTTTCCACTGCAGCCGGTTGAGCACCTCGCGAGGATAGACCATCAGGCATCAGAACTCGCGCAGCTTCTCCTCTATCTTGTCCGCCAGCACAGCTATCTTGTCGAATTGCGCCTGCTTAGGCGGACCCTTGACCTCGACGACGTCGAGTATCTCCAGCTTCATACCGTCGAGCAGGGCCTGGAGCTGCTTCACGGCACCGCCACCCCAGCCATACGAGGTGAGGACCGCCGCGTACTTCGTCGGGGCTCTCAGCGTTTTCGCGAGCAGGGCCACGTACGCGGCTACTGGGTGGATGCCGTTCAAGACCGTCGGCGCTCCGACCACGAGGATGGGTGAGTCGACCAGTTCCGTTGCCAAGTCGCCTATGTTCGAATTGGGCAGATCATAGATGTTGACTTCCACTCCTTTCTTGACCAGGATTTCCTGGAGGGTCCTCGCCATCTTCTCGCAGGAGCCCCACATCGACACATAGGCGATCAGGACCTTCTTCTCGAACTTCTCCCCGTTCCACTTCTCATACTCATCGAGTATGACATGCGGGTCCCTCCAGATGACTCCGTGAGAGGGAGCGATCACCTTGGGGTTCAGCTTCTTGACCTTCTCGGTCGCGTTCATCCCTTGCTTCCTGAACGGCATCATGATCTCCGCGAAGTACAGCTTCGCGAGCTCGATCGACTTCTCGTTGCCATACTCATCAGCGTAGAACTCACCGTGTGCGATGTGAGAGCCGAAGAAGTCGCACGGGAACAGTATCTTGTCCTCCTCCAGGTACGTGAATATCGTCTCAGGCCAATGCAGCCAGGGAGCGTCGACGAAGCTCAGCGTCTTGCCCCCCAGCTGTATCTTCGTGGTCTCATCCACCACGATTATCCTGCTGGGGTCAATGTCGAAGTACATCATCGCCGCCTCCTTCCCCTTCGCTCCCGCGAGCAATTTCGCGTTCGGGGCGATGTCGAGCATATGCTTGGCAGCGTTGGCGTGATCCGGTTCTGCGTGGTTCATGACGACATAGTCTATCTTCGTGGGGTCCACATGAACGGATACCTTCTCTACCAGCTCATCCTCGAATCCGGGGTTGACCGTGTCGATCAACGCCACCTTGTCTGATCCCACTACAAGATACGCGTTGTAACTGGTCCCGCGGGGAAGGGGGATCAGCGCATCGAACATCCGCCTGTTGTCATGCTTCACGCCTACCCAGAAGACTCCGGGCGCAATGGTGAATGTACCCTTTGGCAGAGCCATTTGCTGACACTCGTCTCAAGCAACAATCGGGGGCTTATTAGCTTTGTTGGCGAAAACGGCCCACCAAAGATTCTATGAATGGGCCACGCATTGGAGGGATGCCCAGTGGAGGGAGATCGGACCATGGACTTGAAATCGAAGATCAGGCGAATTCCCGAGTTCAAGGGAGTCGTTTTCTGGGACATCACGCCCTTGCTCAAGGACAGACACACGTTCAGGGAATGCATCAAGGGCATCGCGGATCATTTCAGGCACAGGGAAATCGACATAGTGGTCTCGAACGAAGCAAGAGGCTTCATAATCGGGGCGGCCGTGGCGCACGAGCTCGGTGTCGGGTTCGTGCCGGTCAGGAAGAAGGGGAAGCTCCCCCCGAAGGTCGCCACACTGAGCTACAAGAAGGAGTACGAATCCGATATCATCGAGATCCGAGAGGACGGGGTGAAACGCGGCGACAAGGTCCTCCTGATTGACGATCTTCTGGCGACCGGGGGCACGATCAAGGCGAATGCCGACCTGGTGGAGACGCTGGGAGGGAAGATTGTCGGCATGGGCTTCCTCGTCG
>CALMQK010000068.1 GCA_937872085.1 uncultured euryarchaeote | reverse complement strand
CCCTTTCACTATAGATGTCAGAGAGCGAGAAACACGGCAATACAGCGGTTGGCAACCAATCCCTGAGGGCGCCTATACACAGGGGTAGGTTGAGCTAGTAAAAGGGGACTGTCACGCTGCGGCCCCCACCGTGCTCGACTCTCTCTTTTTTTCCAAACCGACTCGTCCCGGACAAGGTCCTGTGCATCGTCAAGTCCTCCGAGGTCATGATCGCGAAGGGCAGCTAGAACGAAGAGAATGAAGTGCCAGGCCACTGGAGTTGCCGACCTCCCCGACGCCAGCTACCCAGAAACCTTCTCGGCCCCGCTTCCCGGTGAGCGTTGATAGTCCGCGGTAAGGCTGCTCCCGTCAGGGCCTGACCTGATGCCCGCGATGAAGGTCTGGTATCCCGCCCTCCGGCTGGACCACAGGCCACCTTCAGCCCCATCGGACAGAGCCTCACAGTTGGAATCTGGACTGGCGCCGGTTCGGTTACGACGTCCCCAGCTGTCACCCCCACTAACGACGGTTTTGGTGTACAAGGACACGCCGAACGTCCCGGTCGAGCCTGGCACCCTTCCAATGCAAAGGCTGCTATAAAAGAGGTTTGGAGTATTGGTTCTGGTCCGTGCTGATCGACTCTTTCCGCACAGCACGTGGCCGGCCGAGAACGTTATATACGCGCCCACCATTATGCTCGCCCGAGCATATCGATGATATCATGAAATTGACGATGAAGTTGCTCGCAGTTGCTGCTGTCGCAATAGTGCTCGCCGCGAGTGTGGGCTACGTCTTGCTGACGCAAGCACACGAGAAGAAGACTCTCAGACTCGCGACGACGACGAGCACTGACGATTCTGGATTGCTGAACTACATCCTGCCAGTCTTCGAGAAGAAGCACGACTGCAATGTCGAGGTCATAGCGGTCGGGTCGGGTCAAGCGCTTGAGCTGGGCAAGAGGGGAGATGTGGACGTCTTGTTGGTGCACTCTCCAGCATCCGAGATCCAGTTCGTGGCCGATGGTTTCGGCGAGAGCCGGACACTGGTCATGTACAACAGTTTCGTGATTGTGGGGCCCACCGTAGATCCAGCTGGCACGTCTACGTCGAATAATGCCACCGTGGCCTTCATGAGGATCCACGACAATGGGACAGCTGGCCAGGTGAAATTCCTCTCGAGGGCAGACAACTCGGGGACGAATACGAAGGAGCTCGCGATCTGGAAGAAGGCAGGTTACAACGTCTCCACATTCTCCACCTCGTGGTACCTGAAGACGGGGCAGGCCATGGGCGCCTTGTTGGACATGACTGAGCAGCAGACGGCAAGCTACACGCTCTCGGACGATGCCTCCTACTATCAGAGAATGTCCGAGAATCTCATCCCCCACCTCAACATAACCTACGCAGGCGACACCACGCTATTCAACCAATATAGCGTCATACCGGTGAACTCGACCAAGTGGTCCCATGTGAACCACACGCTCGCGCTCTCGTTCAAGGATTGGCTCACCTCGCCCGATGGCCAGGACCTGATAGCGAGCTACGTCAAGTACGGGCACCAGTTGTTCTTCCCCAACGCGCCCGCACAATCGGCGACATTATCGGTGTTCGAGATGGCGATAAACGACACGAGCTCGTTTGCGAGCTTCGAGTCAGGATACAGAGCGAAGGGACAGTTCCGGTAATTCCTATGGTAATCGATAGTGCGCTCGTCCAGGTGACATTGCTTTCGCTCTACGTATCGGGAGTGGCGACTATCATCGGTTCCTCGATAGGGATACCGCTGGGCGCCCTGATAGGGCTGAGCGAGTTCGGCGGCAAGAGTGTCGTGAAGACCATCACATACACGCTCTATGGATTCCCGCCAGTTCTTGCCGGGCTGCTCATCTATTATCTCTTCTCCAGGAGCGGACCGTTCGGCTTCCTCGGGATGCTCTTCACCCCGACGGCGATGATACTGGCCGAGACGCTCCTGGTGATACCTCTCGTGACAGGGATAACGATAACCTCCGTGTCGGAGGTCGACAGGTCGGTCAAGGACACGGTTCGATCCATGGGGGCATCGCACCGCCAAGGCGTCCTGACTGTGATGAGGGAAGCCTGGGTCGGGCTTGTCATGGCGGCGATGATCGGGTTCGGGAGGGTCATCGCGGAGGTGGGCGCCGCCTACCTTGTCGGGGGAAACATCGAAGGCGAGACGAGGGTCCTGACCACCGCGATAATGTTGGAGACCAGGATGGGACATTTTGGATGGGCGATGGCCCTCGGGGGGGTCCTCCTGGCCGTTGCCCTGAGCGTGTTCTTGTTCCTGAGGCTCCTCCAGGAGAAGGAGATGCTATGAGGGCCAAGATCGAACTAGAACGCATCAACAAGCGCTTCGGGGACGTCGTCGCCGTGCGCGACGTTTCACTAGCGGTGAACGAAGGCGAGGTGTTCGGCATCCTCGGCCCAAGCGGCGCGGGCAAGAGCACTCTACTGAAGCTAGTCGACCTTCTTGAGGCGCCGGACAGCGGGTACATCATCATCGACGGAAAGCGTGCCGATGCTAGGTCCGGAGCCGCTTGCGAGACGAGGAAGCACATCGGCATGGTGCTTCAGAAGCCAGTCGTGCTCAACAGGAGCGTGTGGAACAACCTCGCGTTCCCTCTACGACTGAGGGGTTGGCAGGAGGACAAGATCGAGGAGAAGGTGGAGTCCGAGCTCCGGAAGTTGGGGCTTCACGAACGGAGGGGGAAGAACGCGAGGATCCTCTCCGGGGGGGAGATGCAAAGACTGTGCTTCTCCAGGGCGACCATCCACGACCCGAGCATACTGCTCCTGGACGAGTTCGCGGCCAACCTCGATCCGGCCAATGTCGTACTGCTTGAGGACCAGGTCAGACGGTATATGTCTGAGAAGGATGAACGGACCGTGATGATCGTGACACACAACCTGTTCCAGGCAAAGAGGATGTGTGACAGGATCGCCTTGATGTGGAACGGGGATATCATAGAGGTCGCAGAAAGGGAGAGGTTCTTCGGCGATCCTGATGATCCGAGGACCTCGGC
>CALMQK010000067.1 GCA_937872085.1 uncultured euryarchaeote | reverse complement strand
TTGACACTCTGCTCCGCTGTCGCCCTCGGGCAGCCCGTCTCCCTCGCGGTCATGTCGACCATTTCCTCGATTGTTGCCTCCTCACATTCAAGCTTGACCTCGGAGATCATCCTGCAGGCGTTCCCGATAAAGTAATCCAATGAGCCGAACGCGTGTTTGTCCGATCCAAGGAAGCCCTTCTCGTGCATCATTGATTCGCAGTATGTCGCCCACCCTTCCTGGGATTCGTAAGGAGGGGACAGCGTCTCGGGGGAGTACATGATGTGCGGGAGCTGGTGCATCCAAGGTTTCCTGTTCGACTTGACGCCCTGGAGATGGTGCCCCGGATACGCCTCATGCACCGCGGTGTTGTCAATCGCTGAGTAGTTCCACATCCCCTTGAGCCGGTCCTGGTCCTCAACACCTGAAATGAGAAAGACGGTGTCCTGTGATTGCTCGAAGACCGCGGGCAGATAGGTCGCCGCAGATGATAGACTGCCTTCCAGGATCTCCGGGGCCTTCATCACCAACACCTTGGACCCGCCAGGGATCGTGATGAGATCCCGCGCAAGGACGAATTCCCTGGCTTTCTCGACGACCACCTTGGTCCTCTCCACGACCTCCTCGATGCTTGCGGGGCTCTCGGATTCAACGGCATTCCTTGCATCTTCTGGCGCTCTGCTTCCGGAGATCTTGGACGCGAGGGAAACCCTCTGCTCCTTGAAATCCTCCAGATACTTCGTGGCCAGTCCAACTAATTCATCTGGATTGTACGGGATCCCGCGTATCCTCATGAGCTTCGTGTAGTTCTTCCTGCCCATCGCGAACTTGTCGGTCGATGAGTCCAGAATCTTCCGCAGCCAAGCCTCGTGCGTTCTGAGTTCATCCTTCGCGACCGCAATGTTTCTGATCATCTCGGGTTGCGAACTGCTGCTACCTTTCGAGCTCGCGAGGCTCTGAACCGTGTCGAGGAATCCGGGAAACGCGTTGCATGATTGAAGGGCTGCCTCGGTCCACATCCTCACTGCTTTCGCGCCCGCGAAACGCTCTCGGAATTGCCCGAGATACCTGGGCAATTCTCCTATTCGGGCGCTCATCGATTCGAGACGCATTGTGATCGGCGCATAGTCCCTCACGAGAGTCATGAGCATTGCAGTTCCAACGTTCTCCAAAGCGTCTGGCTGCATCCTCCAGAGAGGGTAATCATCGACAACGAACCTGTAGGATTTCCGGGTGTAGTCGAGGACACGAATGGAGACCACTTCTTCCTTCGACATATCCTCGGCAGAAACGATTTCGTCGGCCTCCTTGCCCCATTCGTCAAGGAGGTCAAGATTATCCCGGATCCTCTGAAGGCCTCCGTGAGGAAGGTGCGCATCGTAGGGATCATGCCTCCCGAACACAGTCGCACAATCAGGATTTATGGAGAGTAGCCTAAGCAGCATCCGATCGGTGAGTTCGAGGAGAGCCTCCGACGCATTTCTCATACCGCGGTCAATGACCGCTTTGATACTTTGCCTTTTTGGGCGACGGGAGCGCCAAACCCGAGTCTCCCTGGTCCGAGCTGGATTCCTGCAAGGCAGGCCTCGTATCTTCGAATTCTTTGCACTTGATTGACGGGGTGCCGTTGTAAGTCATGGTCGACCTCGTGGAGA
>CALMQK010000066.1 GCA_937872085.1 uncultured euryarchaeote | reverse complement strand
CGCACTTGGGGCACTCGCGCTCGAGGCCTGTGACGATCGCGCCGCACTGGGGGCACGACTGCATTTCCTTTTCGTCTGGTGACATTCTATGCAGGTACCTCATGGATTTCTGAATGCTAGAACCAGGTCTGGGGAGTCGGAATATCAATTCGGGGGTGCGGGGGGGAAGGGTCCGTGTCGGCCTGTAGATACGTCGCCCGGCAGTATAGCCCTGGCTCTGTGAAGATAACACATTTCTAATGGTATATAAATTGGCCTTCAGTTGCCTGTTTGACGACCGAGCTGGCTACCTCAGCATTTAAGAGGAGGTCTCAGGATAGGCCACACGCCTCCATTCGATTCTTAAGATACGGGTGTTGAATTGCGTCGTCTCCACCCCCGCGCCAAGCGATTGATCTGGGAACTCGACCAGTCTCCTCATTCTTCGAGAGCTCTTCACAGGAGAGAGACGAGCTCACTCGGTGACCTTGAACAGTGCTGACTCGGTCACCGTTCCATAGTCGTTTTCGAACCGAAGTCGGCCTCCATGGTTTCTCGGCGGAAGCGGCCACTTGCCGTATCGATAATTCGACGACCCCGAGATCGTAGCAGGCCCTCGGCCGCACGGATTCCTCAGGTGCATCAAAGTATTTTATAATTGATGATGGATATCTATCTGGCTATGGGTAGGAGTGCGGCCGCCGGGATTTGAACCCGAGTTTTGAGCTTGGCAAGCTCAAGTGATAACCAGACTACACTACAGCCGCATCTTTCGAGGCTCAATACACACTCGCCATTTATACCTATTGCGCTCGTGCCATGTGCTTCCCGAAAGCCTGCCACCATGGGATGGCTTCGCCCACTACGTATAGCGACCCGATCACGCACACGCCGTTCCCGGCATAGGTCTTGATGGCCCGTTCGAATGCTTCTTCACTGCTCGTCACGGTGTCACGGGGCCCCTTGAACTCCTCGTTCACGATCAAACCTAGTTTCTCTGCGGAAAGCGCTCTCTTGTATCTCGACTGTGTGCAGATGATCATCGACGCCGTCGGAGCTATGGCACGCACGATCCCCCTCGCGTCCTTGTCGTCCATGCATCCCAGTACATATGTCAGCGGTGTGAGCTTCAGGTCGGTGAGGATCTTCACCGTGGTTGAGGCGCCATCTGGATTATGGCTCCCATCCAGTATCACCAAAGGCTTCTCCGACACGACATCCAGCCTCCCCGGCCATCTCGCCGAGAGCAGTCCGCGTCTGATCTCGTCTTCCGTGACACGGGTCCCTACGTGCCCCAGCTCTTCGATGATCGCGATGGCCCCAGCCGCGTTCTCTGCCTGGTACCCGCCCAAGAGGTTCGTCCTCAGGTCCATGAGACTCCGTCGGCCACTGTAGTCGAACCCAGTCCCATGCAACGTCTGGCGGACATGGGAGACGTCGAAGTCCTTCCCTATCGTTCGGAGGCTCGCTCCCTTCTTCTTGCAGGTCGTCTCGATGACTGAAAGCGCACCCCGGCCTCTCTCGCACGTCACCACCCTGGCGCCCGCCTTGATGATGCCCGCCTTCTCCCTGGCGATATCCTGGATGGTCTTTCCGAGGTAGTTGGTATGTTCCAGTCCTATGCGGGTGATTGCCGCGACCTCGGGCGTTATCACGTTCGTGGCGTCGAGCCTTCCCCCCATCCCCACCTCCGTGACCACGATGTCCACCTTCTTCTCTGCGAAATACTTGAAGGCGAGTCCGGTGGTGAACTCGAAGAAGGTGAGTTGCTTCTCCTTGTCCTCAGCCTCCATTCGTTCCATGACCTGTTTCAGAGGAACGCCGAGCCTGAGTACATCCTCTTCGCCAATCTCCTCCTCGTCTATCTTGATGCGCTCTCTGAAATCGACAAGATGCGGAGATGTGTACAGACCCACTTTCACGCCGTGCTGTCGCAGGATCTCCGAAACGAACACGCACATGGACCCCTTGCCGTTGGTGCCCGTCACGTGGATCGTCTTGAAGTCATGGTGGGGATTTCCGATGCGCTCGAGGAACTCCGTGACATTCTCAAGTCCGAGCTTGATCCCGAACCGCTCGAGGTTGAACATCCAGTCCTTGAATTCGGTGTAGTTCACGGATGGGAGAGAACCGCGCCGGTATCTTAAGGGCTTTGGCCACGCAATGTCGAACCATCGCTCTCGCACCAGGTCTGCTGCCGGACCCAATCAGACAAGCTAGCATGGGAGCTCGCAGCCTGTCGTTTCATCTCCTTCATCAGTCCGGAGCTGTACTGAGCCGCCTTCTTGGGCCGGTCGTGGGAGTGCAGGCCAAGCGAGGCGGCAGCCTTTCTCAACAGTACCTTACGGTCATTTCCAGAAATCTTCAGGTTCATGGGGAGCGATGCCGAGAACGCCAATGTGATCTCGGATACGTAGGGGGATTCCAGCCTCTTGCCGAGGGCTTTGGCGACCATTCGGAGCACATTGTCCTCCACGAGCATCTTTGAGAGATCGGATGTCATGATCGCCGTCGGGTCCGTTGCCGTAGAGTACTTTGCATAACCTCCGAAGAGTTCGTCTGCCCCGCTCCCGACCAGGACGGTCGTCTCCGCGCATCGTTCCAAGACGCAGATCACCGGAATCGTGTAGGCGATGCGAACAGGGTCGTCAGAGTTCAGAAGCATTCCTGTCCTCGCGACCAATCCTGCCAATGATTCTCGTCCCACCACAATCATGGTGAGATCGAGGCCGTCCTCGGCTGCGAAACCTAGGGCGTGGTCGGCGTCGAATGAGCCGGCCATCGCGCAAGTGTAGCACTTCACCTCGGCGGACTCCTTGGCGAGCCTAGCGATCAATGAGCTATCCAAACCGCCGGAGTATGCGACGGCGACCGTCCGTTCCTTTCCAATCGCCGATGCCATTGAGTCCCTCAATGCGCCTAGAAGGTCAGCAGGGGTTGTCACTGACCTTGGCACGCCCGAACTATCACAATAAACCATCGGATGTCACTTTGGCTGTGCTGGATGCGCTTCTGGCCGTCAAGTGGCAGCCAGCGAATTACCAAAGGCTTAAAAGCCATAGAGGGTATTTACCTGCAATCGTAGCTTTATGAACCCCCAGCTGGAGGGCGCACTGATGGCCGAAGACGACCTGATGAAAGTCAAAGTTTGCTTTATTGGAGACGCAGGGGTCGGCAAGACGAGCCTGATCAAGAGATTCGTCCTCGATGTCTTTGACGACAGATACATCGCTACCATAGGGACGAAGGTCACCAAGAAGATTGTTGAGGTCGATGGATCGAGCGGGCAAGCCAAGGTGATGATGCTCGTCTGGGACATCATGGGACAAAAGGGCTTCAGGGAGCTTCTGCGTGAGGCGTACTTCTTCGGAGCGCATGGCGCCATCGCTGTCTGCGACCTCACGAACAAGGAATCCTTGGAGGAGCTCAGGTACTGGATAAAGGCCCTGACGGACGTCGCGGGCGATGTGCCGATAGTCTTCGCAGGGAACAAAGCCGATCTCGAGAACGAGAGGGTCATCAAGGAGCAGGACCTCCAGGACTTGGCTAGCAAATACAAGGGAAAGGCGTTCCTAACGAGCGCGAAGACCGGAAAGGACGTGGAGCAGGTTTTCAAGGAACTAGCCGCGGAAATGGCCCAGCGAATGAAGACTTAGAGGATGCAAAGGGCCAGTGCGCATATCAACCCTGATAACGAGCTGATAATGCTTATATGCCCAGCATAGGCTAAGAAACGTCGTTCAGAGGCGAGTTTCCAGTGGCCACCAAAGTGGGCAATCGTCTTATAGCGCGGAGTCCAACTCCTTACCGTACCCCAATGAGACCGCTCGCCGTCATGCTCGTCCTTATCCTTCTTCTGTCATCGTTGGTTCCGCTCCTAGGCGGGCAGGTGCATGACGTGCAAGCGACATCGTTGCCTTCTTGGACGAAGGTCTTGCACCTGCACGATGGTCCCGACTACATCACCGGGAACTACTATGATTGGATGAACAGCACGGGACCGAGGAACCCTGCCAAAACGAACTACGATAATCAGACTCCTGCCATAGACGGCATCAGCATCCGCAAGAACCCCTCTCCTAATCACAAGCATTTCTGGGTCATGTATCCAAGCGTGGGCTCGGACGTCACGATCATCGGCGACATGAGCGCGCATCTTTGGGCGAGATCAAAAGGGAATGAGTCGGGCACCCTGATCACAGCCATGATCAGTGACATGGCGCCTGGCGACTCCGGAAACCCGAACGCGTGGACGGAGTTAGGCAACGACACGGTGCCTCTTACTGGACCTTTCTATTCAGACTTCAACCCATATGACCTGACAATCTCCGGCACCACCTACACGCTCGCAACTGGTCACTCCCTGGTCCTGACAGTGTGGAGGGGTGATTCCCACAACGACCAGCTCATAGTGATGTTCGACACGACGGCGAAAGATTCCTACGTTTCTCTCACAGCAACGAGTTCGATATCAGTGGATACCGCTTGGACTGAGGATACATCCCATGCTCCATCCAGCGTGTTCTCGGACCTCGAGAGCGTCCTGGTCGGTGCGAACGTATCCGATCCATTCGGCGCCTATGACATCGTGGGGGCCAATGCGTCCGTGGCATATTCTGGAAATGGGACCCTTGTCCCCCGATCAACGACCATGTCCGCGAATAGGACGGACCCTGCCCAGCCTCCGTACTGGAAGAGGTTCGGGCTGAACCTGTCGTATCTCCCACAAGGCGTGTTCACGATCAACGTCACTGCAAGTGATTATCAAGGAATTCCGACTTGGTTCACGTTCTCCATCACTGTTGTGACAGTCGACCATTTCAGCGTTTCGGGACCCGTTAGGGCGGTCGCAGGTGAGTCGTTCGGGCTTACGGTCACAGCGCGTGATGCCACCAACGCGACGATAACCAACTGGGTCGGGACGGTGCAACTTGAGGCCTATCGTACCGATAGGATTACTCCCAGCAGCGGGACTCTCTCGATTCCATCCTTGGTCTTCACTATCGGAGACTCGGGCCAGGTCACGAATTCGAGCGTGAACTACAGTTGGGGTGAGGAGACGATTCTGATCCGGGCATCCTATGGTTCCCACTATGGCTGGAGCGCCCCGATGTACGTCTCGAGCGGGCCGGTGATCGCCATCCAGATGAACCTCCCGCCGACGGTGGGCGCGGGATCGTCAAACACCATAATCGCAACGGGGCGTGACCGGCTCGACAACGTGAACTCCACATGGACGCCAATCTGGAGTGTGACGGGGAACATCGGATTCATTTCCGGAGCGGGGACCAGTGTTTCTTTTGAAGCGCGAACAGTAGGTGTGGGGAACGTCACTTGCACAAACGGATACAATGGAGTCAATTCCACAATCAATGTCACCGTCATTACGGGAGGGTTGGCAAGGATTGAAATCAGTGTCTCATTCGACCCGCGACAGATACCCGAGGGTGAGACGCGCATCTTTGTCGCCACTGGATACGACGCCGTGAGTAACAGCGTGACTCTGACAAACGTCACATGGGACACTGATACGGCCGGCAGCATACGCGCCATCGGGTGGGGGCCAACGGCTAACTTCACTGCGGGCTATATGCCGGAATCAGGATTCATCCATGCTAGGAAGGGAATCATCGTAGGTACCATAGGCGTTACGATAGTTGTCAATTCTGCGAACGGACCGTCCTTTTCTGAGATACCTCCTCAGTACGCTAATGAGAATTCTGGGACCTGGAGCCTCTCGCTGAGCGGTTATTGGCACCACCCCGACGGCACGACCAACCTGGTATGGTGGGCTGACAACGTCAACACGAGCCTCTTCTTCGTCTCTCACGATCAAACTTCGAACTCAGTGATAGTGTTCCATACGCAGCAAAACCAGTACGGCGACAGCACTTTCGACCTCTGGGCGGTCGACCCCGCAGGATACAGAGCACACGCCACAGTGACGGTGCACATTGTACACGTGAATCAACCACCGGCGTTCGTGAACAACCCTCCGACCACGCTCTATGTGAAGTTCGACACTCTCTACATATTCGACTTCTCCTACTATGCATCGGACGTTGACAATCCAAAATCAGACCTGATGTTGACGTCTTCCTCCTCGAACGTCTTCTTCGATGGGCTGAATGCCACTCTGATGTTCCCGCACAAGAAGGGTGATGAAAGTTACTTCGAATTTGTCACGGTCCGTCTGAGCGACGGTGTTGCGGCCGTGGAGCTGAAGATAGTGGTTTGGGCGACAACGAACACGCCTCCATCACTCCTCAAGAGCCTGCCAGATCAGAGCATCCTCGAGGGAACAGTCAGTTTCAAGGCCTTCAACCTGGACACATATTTCGCCGACGTCGACAATCAAACGCTCTACTACTCTTACGGGTTCCACAATGTTCGGGTTTACATCGACCCTGAAACCCATGATGTCTTCTTGTCGGCGCCTGGGGAGTGGTCAGGGACTGAGGAGGGGATTTTCACGGCGACCGACCCGATGGGAGCCCTCCAGAGTGGCACCCTCCACGTGACCGTGACTCCAGTCAATGATCCTCCTCAGGTCCTCCAGGACATCGGCACGATCTTTGTGAAATACAATCTAACCTACTATCTCTACCTCAGCCCGTTCATCAGCGATCCAGACAACTCCTTGGGCTCGCTTACTTACAATATCGGCAATCCACACATCAAGAAGGGAACGAGCATCGGCGGAGCGCCTCGTCTAGAGCTGTTGTTCCCGCCCAGCACCAATCCGAATTCATCGGTGTTCACCGGTCCATACACGGTCCAGGTAAACATGACGATCAGTGATCCCGAGGGAGCATCCACTCCATGCCCCTTCAAAGTGCGCGTGACCGGAAACGCACCACCACAGATCGCTGTCCAGAACCCCGATCAGCTCTACTATTCGTTCCCGGAGAACAGCTACCTGAATGGCTCCCTTCGGCTATACGACCTCTTCTCGGATCCAGACGACTCGACGCTCACATTCTACATATCAGGTCAGGAGCACGTGTTCGCTAGATTGTTCACTAGCGGTGATGTCAATCTGAGCTCTATTGTCAACTGGTCTGGGATGGAGGCTCTGAGCGTGAGAGCCGTCGACAGTCATGGCGGATGGTCCCTCATTCAGTTGTTCGTGGTCGTAACTCCTGTGAACCAGGCGCCCGTGATCTATCCGGTCCCGAACTTCATCAACAAAGGAGTCTCTTTCAGGAACGCGCATTACCCAATATTCCAGTACATCTACGACAGCGATGATCAATACTCGAGCCTGACGATCACGGTGACACCTGCCGGAAACGCCTTCGTGGTCGGGGGCGATCTGTATGTGAGCCTTCCCGATGGTGTGAAGTCAATCACCGTATCACTCCAAGCAAGTGACGGGAGACTTTCTTCAAATGTCGTGAGCTTCAAAGTGGGGATCGCTACGACGACGGCGGAGAAGATCGGATGGCCATATTCATTCCCTCTGGTGTTGCTCGGGGCGGGCGTGGCGGCGTTCTTCGTCGCAGGGCGTATCCCAAGACCCTACGCTCTCGAGAACCTGTTCCTGATCCACAACGATGGCAGACTGGTCTCGAACGCATCGAGGGAGGAGAACACCACGCTGGACAAGGATGTCGTGAGCGCGATGTTCACGGCCGTTCAGGAGTTCGTCCGTGATTCGTTCCAGAAAGGGGAGATCGGTCTGAAGAAGCTGGAGATAGGCGACAAGAACGTCGTCATCGAAAAGGGTCACTCAGCATACCTGGCACTCATCTACTCGGGCTACCCGGCAAAGGACACTTTCAGCATACTGCCGATGCTCATGAGTGACATCGAGGAACGATACAAGGAGCGCCTCGAGAAGTGGAACGGGACGACGAAGACCGTGAAAGGGGTCGACAGGATGCTCCAGGACTACATGTCAAACAAGTTCCAGCCGGGCATGTGGCATGATGAAGAGGAGACCGCGGAGAAGGAATGGGTCGACATACTCAACAAAGAGATGTGATCATCTTCCGGCCTTTGTCATCGCATATTCGAAAGGCGATTCCGTCCGTTCTCCGAGCTACCGATGCCTGCGCGTTCATTCCGCATTCGGGGACGAACACGCTGGTTGCGCCTTCTATGGACTGTAATACCCGTCGATTTGAGACTGTGGGTACCCTATCGCCGCCACGAACCCGTCAGTTCAAGGCACGAATCGCCTTCTAGATGGCCTGGAACGGAGCTAATATACCCTTCGCAAAGGCTTATACCGGGCCCAAACATCACATGGGACCAGATGTCGAGCACCTCATCCAGGCAACCGGTCACCGTCACTTTGAGGCGGGATCTGGGGTTTCTAGACGTTACGATGATTGGCATCGGGGCCATGATCGGTTCGAGCATATTCGTGCTGATCGGAGTCATCACGCAGGAGGTCGGTGCCGCCATCCTAATCGTTTTCGCTCTCAACGGCATAGTGACCATATTCACTGCGACAAGCTATGCAGAGCTCGGGTCCTCATTCCCTGAGGCGGGAGGCGGTTATCTATGGGCAAAGAAGGCATTGCCCCATCCCGCAGGGTTCATGTCCGGCTGGCTGTCCTGGTTCGGGCACACAGTGGCCTGCAGCTTCTACGCGCTCGGATTTGGGTACGCACTCGTCGCAGTCATCAATTACATGAACCTAGACGTTTTCGGGATTTCGCCTGACATCCTGGTCAAGGTATTCGCCGCGATCGCAATCATCTCCTTCCTTGCAATCAACTACATAGGTGTCGGGGTGACGGGAAAGACAGGCTCCTCGATAACGATGATCCAGATTCTCATCATCGTGTTCTTCGTGACTTTTGCCGTGATCTATGCCCTGAACGTTAATGGGACGAGCGTCATATCATCCAATTTCAAACCGATCCTCCCTGAAGGGAAGGGCTTTTCGACCGTATTCATGATGATGGCTTTCAGCATTCTCGCATTCGAGGGCTATGAGATCATTGTCCAATGCGGAGAGGAGGTCAAGAACCCCAAGAAGAACATTCCCAAGGCGATATTCGCATCAGTCGGCGTGGCGGTCGTGCTCTACTTGATGGTTGCGATTGCGTGTCTGTCCAATTTCAGCATCTCCGGCATTGTGAATAATCCTTATGGGATTGAGAATGGAGTCTTCTTCACGGCTCATAGCATAATGCCCCTGCTCGGGTTGATGATATTCTTGGGCGCGGTCCTCTCTGCCATGGCAGCGCTCAACGCGACGGTCTTCTCGTCTTCGAGGGTTAGCTTCGCAATGGGTAGAGATGGTTCGCTTCCCAGCGTATTCGGCAGGATCCACAGGGTCCGGAGGATCCCTCATAACGCCATCCTCATCACGGGAGTCATCATGCTCGTCATGGCTGTATTCTTCCCGTTGACCACGATCGTTGCTTCCACTTCTGTCGTCTTCTTGCTCCTTTTCACCATAGCCAACTTGGCGTCCATCAGACTGATCCCGGGATTGACTGAGATGGACGTCGGCTTCCGGACTCCCCTGTTTCCTCTTTTCCCAGTGATTGGGGTTGTCAGCACGCTCACGTTGGCAGTCTCCATTTTCTGGCTGAGACCTGATGCGCAAGGTGGCGGAATTGACGGACGAATAGCGTGGTATATCGCGGCTGTCTGGCTCGCGATAGGCTTCGGTGTGTCGTTGTTCGCCAAACCCGCAGAGGAGGTCGAGTCGATCGTCGGGCAGAAGAGGATACCCCAGAAACCCCTCAGCAAGGAGGAGATCGCGCGGTACAGGGTTTTCCTTGCGCTGGAGAACCTCGGCAATCTCCGACTCGTTGAAATGGCAGGCCTATTCTCGCGGTACTTCGAGGGAGACCTAACCATCAACAAGATCGTGGAAGTGCCGAGGGCCATGCCGCTTGACGCCATCAGCAAGGAATATGTCGACGAGATCGCGATGGGCCTCCGCAAGACGATGAAAGTCGTGCCCTCGACTGTCAAAGTCAGACCCGTCGTGTCCGTATCGTACGATGTCGCAGGCGCCATCCTGGACCAGACCAAGCACGAGGCGGCCAACCTTCTCGTCCTGGGATGGAAAGGCACTCGGCGGCGGGGAAGGACCATCCTTGGGCGCAACCTGGACCGGGTCGTGAGAGAAGCATCGTGCGACGTGGCGATCATAAAGACTCAGAGATTGAATAAGAACATTGAGAATATCCTGTTGGTCTCTGGGGAATACTTCGAGACACGAAAGGCTCTGCTGCTCGCACTTCCCATCGCGAAGGAGTACGGTGCCAAGATAGAGCTGCTTACAGTCATCACGGACGACAAGCAGGTCGAGCTCGCCCACGGAAATGCGAGCAGGTTGAGCAAGATGGCAGCTAACGTCAAGGTTCCAACAGAGGTGAAATACGTCTACTCCAAGAGCCTCGTGAACACGGTCCTGGACCGCGCGAAACAATGCGATATTCTTTTCATGGCCTCGGGGCCGCAAGGAGCCATCGAGCGGACATTGTTCGGGGAGGTCTACGACCGGATCATCAGGAGCGCCGACGTGCCTGTCCTTGTGTTGAAGACGGCCCGCACCCAGAAGGAATTGCCACTAGCGACGGGTGAGCCCCGGGAAGCCGTGCCAGGTCTCGACTAGGGACCGGTACTGCCGAATAGCTCTTGGAGGGCTTTTCTCGCGCTATTGGTCATGTCCAGTTGTCTCGCCTCCTCATAGGTGACCCATTTCATCTCGAGGACCTCGACGCTGGACCTCTCGGTTCCCCCGATGGGCTTCACCAGGAAGTCGATCAGAACATAATGGTACTTGACCTTGCCCGCTTCGTCGGGAACGATCATGTCGTAGGCGTTTATGAGTTCGAGGACATGTATCTTGATCCCTGTCTCTTCCTCCATCTCCCGAGCGCACGCGTCTGAGATCGTTTCCCCCACTTCGACGAGGCCACCGGGGATGCTCCATTTCCCCTTCCCGGGCTCGAAGGCTCTCTTCATGAGCAGAATCTTGCCGTCCTTGATGGCGACCGCTCCAACTCCGATCAATGGTGCGCGAGGGTACTCTCTCCTCTCCTGGGCTTGCTCTTCCACGCTCATGGATATTCCGATCCTGTCGTCGAAAGCTGAGGGTTTTAATGCGACGCTCCTGAACGGCCCTATGGAATCTTCATGTCCTATTTGTCCCTTTGGCCATTCTCCCTCCTGCCGTTGCCAGCGCCTCCACTTCGAGAACCATATAAGGCGATCTGGTCATACCATGTTCGTGAATCTGCAAAGGCACTTCTCGGAGGTGTGCCGGAGCCTTGGGAAGGATGCTGTTTCTGCCAGGTTCCATCCCTACGCCGAGCTCAAGCATACCTGGTGCTCTGCTGGGGGCCACATAGAGTTCAAGGTGAGCGATTATTTGGAGGGGTCTCCGAGCGAAGTGTTGGAATCGATGGCCTGGTATCTACTCAGCAGGGCGTTCAGGAGAAAATGCCCTGAGGGGAAGGCGGATCGCTATCTGGTCTATGCACGCTCGTCCGAGCTATGGGCCCGCAACAAGGATCTGTACCTTTCCAGGGCGAGAAGCCTGTCCTTCGATCCGAGAGGAGAGGTGAGGGACCTTGACACTGTCTTCAGATACGTCAATTCCTTCTACTTCCAGGGCGAGCTGCCATATCCCACATTGGCCTGGTCGGCCGAGTCTCCCAGAACTCGTCTCGGGTTCTACTTCGCCCCATTGAACCTCCTCGCTGCGAACAGGGTGTTGGATTCCGAGCGCGTCCCAAGGTACGTCCTGGAGTTCGTCGTCTATCATGAGCTCCTGCATCACGTCAATGCCGGAGGTAGATTTTCTAGAAAGCGCGTGCATCATACGAAATCGTTCAGGGAGCAGGAGATGGCGTTCTCCCACTACGAGGATGCCGAGCGATGGCTTCGCAAGCTTGTCCGAGAATGCAGAAGTCGATGACGCCTTGTCCCCCAGGCGTAACAGCGCGGTTCATGGTCTGCGAATGCAATCTCGCCGCTCTGACCCTCCTGGGGGTTGTTGTTGCGCGCCGCGTTGTCCCCTACACACGACACGGTGTCACACCGATATTCATAGAGGGACCCATTGCCGGCGCACTGTCGCCTGGTGTCGGAACACTGCATCACGTAGATCAGCAGCATAATCTTCCAGGCGACCGAAATTAGGGCGACACCGGGTTATATCCCTTTCTATCCTTCCGGCCACGGAGGGAGCTGCAACGCAAGAGGAGATCGCACTCAGCATCCCACATCGTCATGTCCATTCCTTCAAGGGTGAGCCCTACGGGTTTCTGGCGGAGCGGAATTCAGGTGGGATGAGGGGCGAAGCGGTGCCTCTGTTGCCATTGCTCATCGGAGACCCTCTTCAGGCACTGTTGGCGTCCTTGGGGCAACGTTCTTGTATGAACAAATCATCCAAAACGCGATGGCGGCGCTGGTCGGCTGTTCTGGGTGGTCTTACGACGATTGGATAGGTAGGTTCTATCCTGCCGAGCTCGCGAAGAAGAAAGGCGAGTGGCTCTCCTACTACCAGAAGTTCTTCTCGTCGGTGGAGATCAACTCCACATTCTACAGGGTGCCGAATGATTTCATGGTCAAGGCCTGGATAGAGAAGGGCAAGCAGAGGCCTGGTTTCGAGTTCTCCGTCAAGCTTCCGCAGGCGGTGACCCATGATGCCATTCTGAACTCGGACGGAGAGAAGGCCACCGCGGAGGCTTCCAGCTTCGAAGGCGTCTGCATCAAGCCAATTGCGGAGGCTGGGCTCCTCGGAGGGGTCTTGATCCAGATGACTCCCTATTTCAAGCACGACGGGAGGGAGAGCCTGGGGAAACTGCGCGCTCTGTTCGACATCCTAGACACCGATTCGTACGACTACGCTGTGGAGTTCAGACACAGGACCTGGCTGAACGAGCGCGGGAACGAGCTCTCGCCCGACGCGCTCGAGACGCTCCAGGAGTACGGGGTCGCGAACGTTATCGTGGACGGCCCAGGATTCCCCGCGACGAGGTCGCTCACTGCCAAACACGCATACATCAGGTTCCACGGAAGGAACTACGACATTTGGTTCAGGGAAGAGCCAGAAGATGACTACAGGCTGGACCGGTACGATTACCTGTACAGCCTCGAGCAGCTCGAATCGTGGAAGGCCAGGCTGCAGGAGATCATGTCGAACTCGGAGAACGCCAGGATATACTTCAACAACCACGGCCGCGCGAAGTCCGCCAAGAACGCATTCCAGATGATGGACCTGCTCGGCCTGCCCCATGAGGAGAAGGACATCGACATCCAGGATCAGATGACCCTTGAGAAGTTCCGCAGTTAGCCTACAAGTTCTGCGGTGCTCGTCCCGTCCTCCGACTCCTCCACCCTGATGACATTGTTCATGAGGTCCTTGATGTCCTCGATGTGCGTGATGAGAAAGATTTGGCGGAACTGGCTTGAAAGACGCGTCAGTGCTGCCATGACGCTCCTCTTCCTGCTCGGGTCCTGGGAGCCGAATATCTCATCCAGGATGAGGAAGTCTATTGGGTTAGCCCCCGTCCTGTCCGCGATTATCCTGGAGATAGCCAGTCTCAGGCTGAGGTTTGCGAGGTCGGCCTCACCCCCGGAGAATCTGTCAATCGGATACATCACACCCTGGTCCTCGATATGCATCTCATAATCCTCGCTCAGCTCTACCCGGGGATATCTCCCACCGCTCATCGATTCCATCCCTTTCGATGTGAGCTCGGAGAGCGCAGGGACGATCCTGCCTATCAGATGGTCCTTGAAGTTGACGACGACCTCTTCGAGCAGCGCAAGGTCGTCCCCTGTCCTCCTGTCTTCTTCGATCGATTTCCTGACCCGCGCTATGTCGTCGAGGTCCTTCTTTGTCTTCTCGAGCTCCGATTCGCTCTTGTCCTTGATACTGTTGAGCTTCCGGACCACGTCCTTCGCCGAATTCAACATGACCATTTTTTGGTCCAGGTCTTTCACGGTAGACTCGTGTAAGTTCTTCTTTGGTTCAAGCTGAGTGACGATTGCCCGGAGGAGCGTCTCCTCAGACGCGGTCTTCTTCATCCGCTCGCGGACGTCCCCCAGGTCCCGATGGTAATGCTCGGATTGATTCTTCAGGCTCTTCAATTCGACATACTCATCATGGAGGAGTTTCAGCCGCGTGTGCTCGGAGACCACTTTGGCATACTCCTGCTCTGAGTACCTGACGTCCCCATGTTGCTGAAGTTCGAGCTTCCTCTGCGAGATCTTGCTCCTCAGCCTTGCCAGCTCCCCTTCCTTCGCTTCGAGGGATGTTTCCTGTTGCTTCAGTCTCTGGATGTCCTTGTCGAGACTGGTCCTCCTCTTCTTGAGAGCTTCCTCTTTGTTCGTCACGGCTTTGAGCTCGGATTCGAGGGTCGCAATGGCTGAGATCGCGTCTGATGCGACCTTCTCTGCCAATCGCGAGCTCTCATCGAGCTTGGTTATCAGCAATTCGTATGAGTCCTCGAGCGTGCGCTCGCAAGTGGGACAGATGCCATCCTTCCCGGCGAGCTTGATCTCCTCGAGCTTAATCCTATCCTTTGAGGCCGCATCTCTTCTTTCCGCGATCTGTGCCTTCAGTCCACCTATTCTTCCAGATATCTCGGCACGAGAGCTCTGGCACTCAGCTCTCGCCTTATCCGTCTCTTCGATACTGTTGACAAGGTCCTCTGCCGATCCGAGACTCGTTCTCAGCTTCTGCAGCTCGTCCAGTCTCCGCGCTTCTTCCTCCTGGTCCGCCGATATCTCCGAACCGATCATCCGTGCCCTCTCGCTCTTCACCTTCTCCCCTTCGAGGGCCTCTCTCCGCGTGCTGATCGTCCTCCAATCCTCTTCCTGCCTTTCCAGCTCGGGCAATCTCTGCAGTTTCGAGTTCGTCTCGACGATCCTGGCATCTATGCTTCTCTCTCTCTTCCTCAGCTCCTCGGAAGCGGATTGTCTCCCCTTGAGGTCACTAGAAGTCGAGAAGTAGGCGTCGACATCCTTCTTCAGCTCGTCCCTGCGCGCCTTCAGGGCCTCCACTTCCAGCATTGCCTGGCGTTCCGTCTTCTCAGCGTCTCCAAGTTTCTTAGATGCGTCCTCGCGAGCCGCAACAAGGACCGGGAGCTTCTCGCTCAGAACTTGCTCCCTGTCTCTGCCATCCTCATCGATCAGGGTCTTCTCAGCTCCCTGTACACGCGAGATGGAGCTGTTCTTGTCTGCCCTGATGTTCGTGAGTATGTCATCGAGGCCGTCGATCCGAAGCATCCTGAGGACTACCTTCTTCCTCTCTCCGGCCGCGATGTTCTGTAGCGCGTTGAGCTCTTTCTGGATCGCGAACACCGAGGTGAAGAACGACTTATGGTCCATCCCTATCAGCTTCTCGACCATCTTCTTGACCGGCTTGTCGTCTTCCGCCAGGACCTTGTCCTTGGTCCTCAGCTCCGCCTTCATGCCCAGCGATCTGCCGCCCATCTCCCTGTGGACCTTGTACTCGGTACCTCCGAGCTCGAACTCAAGGGTCACGGCGCAGGTATCGCCCGGTGGTACCCCCGTCCGGCGGATGCTATCCTTCCCGGTACGTACGACCTCGTCCACGTTGCCGAACAGGGCCCACGCGATCGCTTCTATGATAGTGGACTTGCCGACACCGTTTAGCCCCAGGATCCCTATGATCCCGTCCGGGAACTGGATTCTCAGGTTCCGGAACCTTCGGTAGTTCTTGAGCTCGAGGAAGGATATCCTCACTCGTCATCCCCCTTCGTGAGATAAGGCAGACCCATCTCCATCAGTTTCGCCTTCTTCTGGTCGGGATATTCGAGCGATGTAACGTACTTCTTGAACTCGTCGGCCAGAACCCCTATCTGCGTGTCGTTCGACTGGCTCTTGCCCTCGGCATCCAGTCGGTCGATCTTGAGCTCGAAATGAAGCGCGGCCGTACCCAGTCGCTTGATCCCCGCCACATCGAGGGACCTGTAGGCGTCGGCAGCGACGTTCGATATCGACAGGCGGACTATCCTTTCATCGATCGAAGCACCGCTGACCCTATCCCTAGCTTCACGGATTATCTCGGTGGAGGCCAAGCCAGATGCATTGAGCTCCTCGAGATCCAGCATGTCTCGGATCTTGAGCTGGTGGAATCTGATATCGCCCGTATCGAGGTCCACCTCGACGATACCCTTCTTCTGTGTCACTTCCCCGAATCCCAATCTCTCGGTGGAGCCCGAGTAATAGGTCCCTTCACGGAGCTTCTTGAATTCGTGATAATGGCCCAGCGCGACATAGTCCCATTTGTCGGTCAGCGCCTCGAGCGGCACGGTCTGCTCATTGAACTCGTCCATCTTGTAGGTCTGAGACCCAGTGACCCCCGCGTGCAGTACCAGTATGTTGTGCGTCGTCGATTTCGAGGGTTCGACGCTCTCAAGTGTGGATGTCAAGGATGGGTTGGTCGAGTGCGGGATCGCCACCACAGTTGCGTCCCCCACCACAAGGCTCTTGGCCCCCGGTTCGTGCAGAGGGTGAATATGCGCGAGATGTTCGAATATCCTGAAAATGCTCCCGGTCTCTCTTAGCCTCGGGGTCGAGTGGTTCCCCGATATCACGACCGTCTCGATCCCCGCCTCGGAGAGTCTAAGCAGCTGCCTGAGGGCGAAGTCGATCGCTCGGTTCTGGGGGCGTACTTGGTCGAAGAGATCACCCGAGTGGACCACGAGATCCGGCTTGAGTTCGAGAGTCTTGTCCACGGCTTGTTCAAAGGCCCTGTAGATGTCCATCTCCCGTTGATTGATTCCCTCGACTGGGTCGAGTTTCGAATACGCAGAGAATCCAAGATGGGTGTCCGAGAGGTGGACTATCCTCAATGCCTCCCACTCTCCATCGCTGCGATGATGTCCTCAATCTCATCGAGGTCCCCTGAGGAGTCTCCGAACGGCATTGATTGTCTTGGCTCGAAGATCTCCGACAGCTTCGCATCGATCGCCCTGGCCGAGCGCCAGAGCGCGACTGCTGCTACTGCGATGATCGACATCACGACGATGGCGAAGACGAGGTTCTGCTGGAATATGGAGTGGATGAACGGTGAGATCGCAATCAACCCCACGATGACGTACAGACCCAGGAAAGCCCACTTGAGGGTACTCGAAGTTGCCAGGTATCCGATGTTCTCCGCCGACTTCGTGGACAGCATGGCCTCGCTGGTGGATACCTCTATCAACCTGATGGTCCTGCTCCACAGCCCGTACATACCGTACAGGACGACGACAAGCGCCCCAGCGATGATGAGCAACTGTGGAATGTCATCGTTCCCGCCGACCAGATAGGCGTATTTCGAAGCCACGGGAGCCGTGCTGACTGCCAGGAAGACGACCGTCACCATTACCACGATGTAGATCACGATCCTGGATATACTGTTCCTCATCTCGTTTGATATTCGGATTGACGATTTGGAGCGACGCCTCATGTTCCTTGCGAGAAGGTTGAGATAGGATGCCAGGAACATGGTTGACCTCGGAACCCTCCCCTCGAGCTTGCGGGTCACCCTGTCAGTATACTTCACGCTGTATGGCACGATCAATGCGGTGATCGTCGTGACCAGGAGGATCGTCGGGTAGATCGTTTTCGCTATGTGGGGCAAGAGCGTCTCTGGATTGGAGCTTATGGCCACTGTGGCAATCATCAGGGAGAACTCACCGATGGCAAGCATGCCGAGGCCGGCGCCCAGGGAATTCCTCGCTCCAAACCCGCAAATGAACGTGGCCAGCGTACTAGCGAATATCTTGCCCGCGACGAAGACCGCGGTGATTATCAGGACCGTGATGATGACGTCAATCAAAACGGCATGTGTGGGGGTGTCGAGGGTCAGCAACTGACGGGCAGCAATCATGCCCACGGTAACGAAGAATATCGCTCCGAAAACATCCCTAACGGGCTCCACTCTTCTCACGACGTCGCCCAGGTACTTCGACTCGGAAACGATCACGCCCATCACGAAAGCCCCGATCGCCTCCGAGAATCCTATGAGCTTCGCGAATGCGGCCATCGAGAAGCAGAGTCCGAGGACTGTCACGACCAGCAGCTCATTGGAGCGCTGCCTGCCGACGTAGTCGACGAGCCGGGGCACTACCGCCACTCCGAACACTATTGACGCAGCGACGAACGCAGCCATTCCAATGACTAGTCTCGTCAGTTCCCCTGCGCTGACCCCCCCTGTCGAAACGAGACCGGAGACAGCTGCCAGGATCAAAATTGCGGCGAAGTCCTCGACCACCAAGAGTCCTACGATCAGTCTTGCTTTCTCGTTGTCAAGTCCGCCGCTCTCCTTGAGCGACCTCACTATAATCATCGTTGAGGCCACCGACAGCATTGTCCCAAGGAGAGTCGACTCGAGGCTGCTCCAGCCCAGCGCCGTCCCCAGCTGGAAACCGATCACGATCATGATCATTATCTCCAGAGTGGCGGCGACAATGACCGTAATTCCGATCTTCCTCAATTGCTTGAGGCTGAACTCCAAGCCAATTGAGAAAGTGATCAGAACTATCCCCAGGTTGGCCAGCAGTCTGATGGGGTCATAGACTTCTCCGGTAGAAGTCACCAGGTTCGCAGACGTGACCAGGTTCTCAGCCACGAGGCCCACCACGAGCCCCGCGACCAGGTATCCAAGGATCAACGGTTGTCTCAGACGGTGGAAGAGGATTATGATTAGGGCAGCCACGGCTATGACGACGGCCATGCTCACGAGGAAGTATGTCTGTATGTCTAGGTCGGCCATTTCAACTGCACCGTTGAACTCTTCAGGCCGAGGTCATCAGGAACGTTTTCGGGGGCACCCTCGGACGCTGCCAGAGCCGCCGATTTCAACTCATGCGGACTCTGTCTGGCTAATGTCTTTGGTGTTACTTAAGCGATGCCCTCAGAGCTATCCTCCCTGAAGGGCCCTCAGTTGCCCCGAATATGAAAGGTTAAAGTGATGTCAAGCCAATCCTTGCCACGGGATGCCAAACCAAATCTTCAGATTCTCTCCGGCCTCGGAAGACCAGAGGCTGCGGCCGAAGTTGTTTGGAATCGGTAGCGCGGGATGCAACATCATAGAGGGTGCTCCGCTTCCCACGATCGCACTCTCGACATCTGCTGCTGATCTTGCCAGGTCCCACGCCGAAAGGAAGTTCATGGTCGGCGAGGACAGACTCATGGGGCTTTCGGGTACTGAGACGGATGTCCTGAAGCAACTGCCGGAGATAGTGGGGCACGAGCTGCTGGACCTCTTCAACAACACCGATGTGGCATTCATCATGTGCGGTCTTGGTGGACTGACGGGTAGCATGGGCTCGAAAATGGTCGCGTCCATCGCTCGCGCAAAGGGTGTAATGAACGTCGCTCTCGTCACTACGCCGTTCTCCGCTGAGAGTTTCAGACGCCGGGAGTTGGTCGCAAAGGTGATGACCGATCTGCTTGGAACATGCTCCCTGGTCATCGAGTTCGATAACGACAAGCTCTCCTCGCTGGCCCCCAACCTCCCACTCTCGAAGACTTTCGGCATCCTCAATAGTATAATGCTGAGACCGGTGGAGGATATCGCATCGACTATGTCGAGAACGGATG
Organism: uncultured euryarchaeote; assembly: GCA_937872085.1. GTDB lineage: Archaea > Thermoplasmatota > Thermoplasmata > UBA10834 > UBA10834 > COMBO-56-21. Next base: position 1,719 of record CALMQK010000066.1, on the reverse strand, counting down.
TCGCATCCTTTGACCGGGCCGTGGGGAACGCAACGCATGGCCGGTTCGGCCTCGGGCTGGCTAGGGGTGATGAGCGCGTTGAGAGAGTCGTGGATGAGGCATTGAGCTCCCCTTGGTTCGACCTCGATCCCGCACAGGCACCTGCTGCTATCGCGATATACTCTGCCTCGGATCCCTGGGACAAGGAGGAGGATCGGATCTCCCAGAGACTCCAGGCGAAGCTGCCCACCGCAGACATCCTATGGGGGTCCTACAAGGATCCTTCGTTGGCCGACCGGATCCGATTGAGTCTGGTGATATGCAACAGGCGAGAGCTGTGATGAGGATTCCAACTAGTCCTTCGCGCCTGCAAGGATTCTCAGCGCCTCGCTCTCCATGAAATGCAGCTTGCCAGGCACCACGAGTGCATGGAGCGGGCCTCCGAAATCAAGGGCTATCATCTCCTTCAGAGGTCCTGCCCTCACGATGCATTCGGGGGAGCCTGCTCGTGCAACGACGCATACCAGTGTCTCAGGGGAGATGGCATGCTTGGCTGTCCTCCTTTCCATATCAAGCAACAAATGCATGCCCTCGTTGGCGGTCATATATCGCTTGTTCTCGGCGTCGATGTCCAGCAGAACGAGAGTATGGAGGTCCCTGGACATGTTCTCCGTTATGAGCTCGTACGGGCTTGTCGGAGAATACCCTTCTTGGGGGAGTGGCAGCGTGACGGTCCGACCGAACTTGTAATGCTGGAGACCTAGTAGGCCCGGGACAGCGGTCATGACCGATACCCCATGTATCACAGCCGTATCCGAGCCTTGTCCGATCGCCCGTAACCTCAGTTCCACGTGCGTCGTGGCAGTCATTGGGTCACCTGCGATTAGTAGCGCAACGTTCTTCCGCCTGCAGTCATCGAGAATTCGACTGCCGTCTTCCAAGACCTCTCTGCCCAAGATCTCGATCGATTTCCCTGTCTTAGCGGCGAGTCTGTCCAGAGCGCCCTCAGCGAGAGTCGATGTGTAAGTCTCGGCGTAGACGATTTCCGCAGCCTGGATTTCATGAAGTCCTTGAATGGTGACTCCATCCTCGTCGTGAAGCCCCAGGCCGACGAAGACCAGCCGCCCTCCCCTGTCCGTCATCATGTCTCGAATGTGACGAGAGAATAAAGTAGTATTGTCAGATGAAGAGGGGCTAGGTCCGGCCTCAATCCCTGCTGATTGATACTTGGTTAGCGATGCTGGGCCAATCTTATTTCTTCCCGTAATTGCACTTGACGCCGCTCGCATCGAAGCACTTGTTGCACGACTTGCAAGTAGAAGATGACGAACGGCCTGAGACGAATTTCTCGATCAGGTTCGGTTCTCTGACGAGCGGCCTGCTGAGTGAGATCATGTCCGCGTATTTCTCGTCCAGCATCCTCTTCATCACGGGAAGGGACCTCATCCCTCCAACGAGGATCACAGGGCAACTGACGATTCTCTTGATTGCCTTGCTATACTCCTTGAAGTAGGCTTCATCCGATTGTGACTTGACCTCCTGGCATGTGATCTCCTTCGGGCCCTCCCCGATTCCTCCGCTCGTCTCGATGGCGGCGATCCCCTCCTCGTCGAGGATCTTTGCGATTCTTTTGGCCTCCTCCATGTCGGTTCCGCCCTCTACGCCATCATAGACATTCATCTTGGCGGTGATGGGGAAGCCGGGATTCGCTCTCCTGCCTCTTCTGATTATCTCGACAAC
>CALMQK010000065.1 GCA_937872085.1 uncultured euryarchaeote | reverse complement strand
CTCCCCAGGAGATGGCGCTGATGCCGACCGTGACGATACCCGAGGAGGAGTTCACGTATCCCGGGAGCACGGGTTGCCCGGGGTGTGGGGCCAACCTGGTCATGAGATACATGCTCAAGGCCCTCGGTGAGAGGACGATCATCTCGATTCCGGCCTGCTGCTGGGCCGTGATGCCCGGCTACTGGCCCGTAGGATGTCTTCGCGTTCCGCTCCTTTACACGGCCTTCGAGGCGACGGGGGCTGCGATCTCGGGTCTGAGAGCAGCCCTTGACGTCAAGGGAGTGGAGGATGTGACGGTTGTCGGCTTCGCCGGAGACGGCGGGACCGTGGACATCGGCCTTCAGGCGCTCTCGGGGGCTGCCGAGAGACGGACGGACGCGATCTACATGATGTATGACAACGAGGCCTACATGAACACCGGCATCCAGAGGAGCGGGTCGACCCCGTGGGGTGCGTGGACGACGACCACCCCTATCGGCACCACGCACGGATTCAAACACGAGTTCAAGAAGGACATCATGGCCATCATGCAGGCTCACGGGATCCCATACGCAGCGACTGTGTCAGTGGCGCATCCCGAGGACTTCATCAAGAAGATCCGCAAGGCGAAGAACATCAAGGGGTTCAGGTTCATTCACGCCCTGTCGCCCTGTCCTCCCGGCTGGAAGATGAACCCGGCGGAGACGATCGAGGTAGCGAAGCTTGCGGTCGACACCCACATCTTCCCGTTATACGAGATCGACCAGGGCAAGATACACGTGACGAGGAAAGGCAAGGGCGTGCCGGTCGTCGAGTACCTGAAGCTCCAAGGGAGGTTCTCCCATCTGACCGAGGCGGAGGTCGACTCGATCCAGACCGCGGTGGACGCCAGGTACAAGCTGCTCTTGGACAAGGAATCCTCAGGCACCTGAGCACATCAGAGGACGGGGACCAGCTTTCGTCGCCTGTAACCCGTCACTACCTTGGTCCTTCCTCTCAACGATTCATCCAGCTCCGAGTCCCCAGTGTCGACCCGCAGGACCGGCGTGTCCTTCAGCTTCGTGGGCGTGGCCAGGACGACAACGTTCTCCCATCCCACGACCCTTATCACGCTTGCAGATATCGGCTGGTTGCCTCTGCCGAAGAAGAATCCCTGCGCCCCTATTGGGGTGACGACGATCTTGCTCGATCCATGATGTCTCAGGAAACCGAGCAAGTCCTCCTCGGAGGCGTCATGTAGAACAACCTTGCGGTTCAGGAATACGTCCACCCCTAGCAAAGCCTTGGCCTGCCCGAGAACCTCACCGATCCTCGCCGTCGTGCTCCCCGGACCGATCACGTAGGCAACCCCGTCCTTCATGTCGTCGACCACGTACTGGCCTATCTCGCGCGCTTCCTCGTCAGCTCCACCTGAATGATACTCCGCCTTCCCCGCTTGCAGATGCGCTCTGTCGTCGGGCACCTTCGCGACTCCGAAGAGCTTCGCCTTCAGGACCCCGTTCCTGAAGCTCGTTTCATCGATGTCCATGACTTCCGCGTCCCTGGTCGCTCCCGTTCTGGAGAAACCCTCGAGAAGCTGAGTCAGGTCCTCCGGGGAGTTCAAGAAAACGGCTGAATGCATCTTGACCCCGGTCGGTATCCCTATCACGGGCAACTTCCTGTCGACGGCTTCTAGGACGTCCCTGGCAGTCCCATCCCCTCCAGCGAAGATGACGATGTCCGCCCCATCCTTGACAAAAGCCCGCACCGCCGTGATGGTGTCTCTTCGGCTTGTCTCAGCTGGGGGCTCGTACACCACGACCGATCGTATGCCAGCGCGGTCCAGCTCATCCTTACCCATCTCTCCTGAGCAGGTCATGAACTGGAAATCGACCATCCCGTTCAGCCCGCGAAGGGCGCGGTTCGTCCTCTTTGGCGACTGTTTCATCGCCCCCCGAGCAATGGCCTCCTTCAGGATGTCGTCGCCGTCAGTTCCCTTCAGGCCGACCGAGCCCCCCATTCCTGCGACAGGGTTGACCACGAACCCGATTTTCATTCGAATGACGAATCGCATTAGAGTAGTAAGAATCATGCCCCGTCGCGGGGTTGAGAATCAGAATCAAGAGGTTTCTCGGCCGGCACCGATCAGAACCGCGGAGGACTCTGTTCCTGCTTGCAGGTGCCGGTCATGAGTATGGATTATCCGAACATGCTCGGGCCAAAGCCAGAGAACATCGGGTCCAGGTCCGCGTGGATGAGCTGTGGCTCCCTCATCTCGACGGACCGCTGCTCCTGTGCAGGCTCTTCGAGTGCCTCGGCATAGCATGCGATGTCTTCCAGGAGGCTGCTCACGTAGGAGCTCATCTGGTCGCACATTGTCTCAACGATCCTGAGGACGCTCCTGTCGACCACCTTGAGAGCTTCAGAGACTGGCAGGTCCGCCCCGACGCTCATCAGTTTATTGTTATCCAGTACGACCGTGAAATTCGCATGTTCTTTCAGCTTCGTCACGCCATCGAGCGCGATCCTCCTTCGAGACTCGCCTTCGTGATTGAAAGGTAGGATCGGGACTGCGAATGTGATGGCATTCATCTCCCTGGCCACGCTGGCGACAACTGGTGCGACCCCCGTCCCTGTCCCGCCGCCCATGCCAGCGACGACGAACACGATGTCATAGCCCCTCAAGGCCTCCTTGATGACCTCTCGGGCCTTCTCCGCACAATACTCTCCTATCTCCGGGAATCCGCTTGCGTCGCGCCCGAAGGAGATGTCCTTGCCGATCAGGACCTTCTTGTGCGCATCCACTTTCCTCAGATGCTCCTCGTCGGTGTTCACGGCCACAGTCTCCACCCTGCTGGACTTGGCGTATATGCCGTGAACGATGTTCGAGCCAGCACCTCCGCAACCGACGACCGCTACCGCCGGTTCGCCCAAACTCGTTCCGAGTGCGTTGATTAACTCCTCTGTCCTGTTCCCATCCGCCGTCATGTTTGTTGGCCTCCGCCTCTCGCTGGCCGGCGAGAGAAGACCCTCCTGCAAGAGTCTTCCAGCCCGGCTAAGGCGCCTTCAAACGGTAATTCATGCCCCCGGGACAACCTTGAACGAGTTTCCCTGCTGGTTCGCTTCCTTCTTCATCTCCTCCACGTGCTCCTCATGGAGGAAGTGATGTCGGACTCCGTCGGCTACCGCATCCGATACCGATGTGTACATCCCTTGTGCCACGAGCGTCTTGATCGTCTCGAGCACCATCGGTGGCAGCTGAACCACGATCTCGTTCGGCCTGTTGGCCCCGTCGGACCCGCCCTCGCGCATCTCGATGTACGCGCGCACTGCTGCGCGGGCGAGCTGCGACCTGTTGGAGAACTCGTTGCTATTGGCGATGAAATCGTCGATAAGGTTCAGGTCCTCGGCATCTAGCCGAAGCGAGATCCTTTCGCCCTCCACTGGGTCGGTCATGTGTGCATCCCATCCCGTCTTGTTGACGCAAAGAGACAATATGTGACCCGTGCGTATTTATATGTATGCGAAATGTCACATTTCGTCGGAAAATGTCATACTCGACTACTGGCCTCCTCCGTGAACCACCCCGGAGGCGGTCTAGGCTGCCCGGTCCGGGCAAGATTTGAGCTATGACTCACGTTGTGCTCGTCATATCTTGGTGCTCACTCCGACTGATAGGTTCGGTTTGCGCGTGCGTGCCCATTGGTGGTCGCGCGCGAGATGCAGGTGTCGCAGACTTCCTCGACCTCTCGCGATTCATGAGCTCTTAGAAACCTTTTATTGGTTGCACGTACTCCATGCTTCCTGGCTGCGTGCGAATGACTCTGGATTTCACTGCGATCGAGGCGAAGTGGCGGAAGGCTTGGTACGAGGCAAGGATCAATGAGTCGAACCCAGTGCCTGGTAAGAAGAAGTTCTTCATGATATTCGCCTACCCCGGAGTGACGGGATACCTGCATGTCGGCCACATGAGGGGCTACACGTTCTCAGATGCGGTGGTCCGGTACAAGATGATGACCGGGCACAATGTCCTGTTCCCCATGGGCACGCACGCGACCGGGAACGGTGCCATCGTTTTCGCCCGCAAGGTGGAGCGCAAGGACCCCGCCACAATTGACACGCTCAAGGCGAACGGCTGCACCGAGGAGCAGATCGTCAAGCTCTCAGACCCGCTTGAGGTTGTGAAGTTCTTCAATGAAGTGTATGTGAGCGACTACTGGAAGCGGTTCGGGTTCATGTCCGACTGGAGAAGGTTCACATGCACCATCTATCCCGACTACTCGAAGTTCATAGAGTGGCAGATGCGGAAGCTGAAGTCCCTCGGATTGCTGATACAGAAGCCCTACTTCGCCGCTGCATGCATCGAACACGGACCAGTGGCCATCGACCCGTCCGAGACGGACATCTCGAAGGGCGGCAACGCCGAGATGCTCGAGTACACGCTCCTGAAATTCGACCTCGAGGATGAGAGGAAGCTGGTGGCGGCGACACTGAGGCCCGAGACGGTGTTCGGCCTGACGAACTTCTGGGTCAACCCGGATGTCGAGTACGTCGACGTCAAGATCGAGTCCGAGACATGGGTCGTGAGCCGAGAAGCTGCTGAGAAGCTGAAGCTCCAGAAGGACAATGTGGAAATCAAGGGCTCGACCAACGGCTCGTCGCTCATCGGCAAGAAATGCAGGGCCCCCTACACGGGGAAGACGATCCCGATATTCCCCTCAGCACTCTGCGACCCCAACATGGGTTCGGGACTCGTGATGAGCGTTCCCTCGGATGCCCCGGTCGACTGGATAGGCCTGGTCGAGCTGAGGAAGGATGGGACGCTCAGGGCCAAGTATGGCATCTCGGACGAGATAATCGAGGAAGCTAGACCCATCCCGATCATCAACACGCCTGGTTGGGGGCCTTTGCCAGCGGTCGAGATCACAGCGAAGATGGGCATCGATTCGCTCGCGGACCCCAGGCTCGACGAGGCCACGAAGGAGGTCTACAAGACCGGCTTCCACAAGGGCGTCATGAACGATTCCTGTGGGAGGTTCGCGGGGGAGCCCGTGGAGAAAGCCAAGGACGACATCCGTGAGGAGATGCTTTCGACCGGTCAGGCCAACATGTTCTACGACCTCTCGGAGGAGGTCCGATGCAGATGCGGGAAAGCGGTCTTCATCAAGAAGATCCCGGACCAATGGTTCATCGACTATGCCGACCCGGTCTTGACGGCCCGCTCGAAGGAGCATGCGTTGACAATGAAGATCCTGCCGAAGGAGTATCATGCGAACCTTCAGAACGTCCTCGAATGGTACCGCGAGAGGGCATGCGTGCGGATGGGGAATTGGCTTGGCACCAGGTTCCCATTTGACAAGAAGTGGATCATCGAAGCGATCGCCGACAGCACCTTGTACCCGGTCTACTACACGATATCTAGGTACGCCAACGAGCGACTGATCGACCCAGAGGGGATGACCGAGGAGTTCTTCGACTACGTGCTCCTGGGAAAGGGGAACGTCGATTCGGTCGCGAGGGATTCCCGGTTCTCGAAGGAAGTCATCGAGTCGATCAGGACCGAGGTCGAGTACTGGCATCCACTGGACATCAACCTTGGAGGGAAGGAGCACATGACCGTGCACTTCCCGGTGTTCCTGATGAATCACGTCGCAATCCTCAGACCGCAGCATTGGCCGAGGGGGATCCTGGTGAACTGGTACATCACCGCGACAGGTGGGAAGATATCCAAGTCGAAAGGCGGCGCTCAACCTATCCCGGACGCGGCCGAGAGGTTCGGCGTCGATGCGATGCGGTTGTTCTACGCTCACATAGCGTCGCTCTACGTCGATGTCGCATGGGAGGACGAGAAAGCGGACGGATACCGTGACAAGCTGGAGCGCATCTGGAACCAGGTGCAGGATGTGCTCTCCTCGGCGGGAGAGGAAGGGTCCGATGTGGATGCCTGGCTCGTCGCACGAATGCAGACGCGGACCGCGAGGGTCCACGGTTTCATGGAGGAATACGATCTCAGATCGTACTCCAACGAGGTCTACTTCGAGATACCGCAGGACCTCAGATGGTACCTGAGGAGGGGCGGGAGGAACAGGGCAGCCTTGATGAGCGCACTCGAGACCTGGATCCCTCTCATGGCGCCGGTGACGCCGCATCTGGCGGAGGAGCTATGGCAGTCTCTCGGCAAGAAACCGTTCGTGTCGACGGTCCAGATGGGGCCTGGTGCTGTGACGGATGCCACTGCCGCAGAGGAGGCGAAGGAGCGCCTCCTGGAGAGGCTCATCTCCGATGTCGCGGAGATACTGAAGGTGACGGAGATCAAACCCAAGCGGATGATCGTGATGGCAGCCCCGAAGTGGAAGCACGAGATGCTCGCGGACGCTCTGGTCGACCCGAAAGGGAAGCCGGAGATATCCACATTGATCAAGACCGCCATGGCGAAGGTCCAGACCCCGGAGTCGAAGAAGGAGATTCCCGCCTACGCCAAGGGACTGGCGAGCGAGCTGTCCAAGATCGCCGCGGATGAAAGGAAACTGATGGCGGTGCCCGTGGACGAACTGACAGTGTTGAAGGGGGCGGGAAAGTTCCTCGAATCGGAGTTCGGATGCACTGTCGAAGTCTTCTCTGCCGATGACCCCGCTAGGGTGGACCCGAAGGAGAAGGCGCGGTACGCCAAGCCCGGAAGGCCTGCCGTGTACGTCGAGTGAGACCCCCGGTCCGACGAAATGCGATTATCGAAAGGCATATAGAGAAAGAGCATCTTCGGGATGCTCACGCCCCGGAGAGCCCCCGATACTCTGACGCTGGTGTTCTGCAGATGTACAGCAAGCTCGCGGATTTCATAATCAAGCGCTACAAGCTGGTCATCATCGCTTGGCTCATCGTACTGGTCTGCGCTTCCCCTCTTGTATTCAAGGTGAACGACGTCGTCATCTACTCCGAGACCGAAGTCGGCATGAACGAGCTCGAGGCCATCCAGGCTCAGAACATGATCGACGAGAGCTTCCCAGGCAGGATCGCCAACAGCACCATCACGATAGTGATCCAGAACTCGAACGTCACATCGGAGCAGGCACGCGATCTCTCTACGAGGGTCTTCAACGACATTCGGCAAAGTAGCACGCTCGAGGGCGTCATGAGCGTGGACTACGTTTACAGCGCACTCGAATCCTACGTGGCTGGCGTTGTGGCCCAGTCTGCCCCTGGGATGCACGCCATGTATGGAGAGGTCGGCCAGCTCGTGCAGATAGTCTACGGGGTACCGCTCGAGGTCGTGGACAACTATCTGCTGCTTTCGGGCGGCCTTGACAACTCAACGGCGAGAGCCATGGTGATTCAAGGCGTCGACGTGCAGATGCGCGCGGCAGGCATGAACGACACGATGGTCGCGCTCGTAGTGGCCTACGCGAACCAGACGTTCTATCCTCTATGGCAGACCGCCGGGTACACAAACTACTCCTCAGTCCTGCAGCTGATCATCGTCGCGGCGGCCGATGCGCACTTCACCAATGTTTCTGGAGAGATGGGCCAGTTCGCCTTGAGCGTGGCAAGTGCTTTCAATGTCAGTTTCTACCGAACAATGACCCCGCTGCAGCAGGAGATGGCGTTGGAGGGGTTCGTCTTCGGGGCGGTCTCCAGCCAGATAGACGCGAGCATACCATTCATCTCCCAGGTCTGGGCCTTGGGTCCGGACCCGTCTGCCGGAGCGACGACGGCATTCGCTCACGGGATAGTTTTCAACTACACGCTCGATCAGCTTCCGATCAGGGTCCCGGATGTCCTCGTATCCAGGTTCATGAACACACAGCCGCTTTCAGGCAATGCCAACACGACTATGCTGATGGCCGTGTCGCTTTCGGTCGGCGCGTCGTCCCATTCTGCGGAGAAGGACGTCAAGGAGATCAGAGACATCATCAAGACGGAGTTGAGCGCCTCGGGGCCTGGCTACGAGGCCTTCGTGACCGGCGACTCCGCGGTGAACGTGGACACGATGGATGCAGTGGCCAAGGATACGGGCAAGATAGACCCGATCACGGTGATCCTCGTCGTCGTCCTGGTCGGCCTGTTCTTCAGATCGCTGGTCAGCCCTTGGGTGCCCCTGATGACCATCGGGCTTGCGTTCCTTCTCACTTCGGCTGCGATCTACATCCTCGGGACATACGTCATGGCGATTCACTACAGCGTCATGACATTTGTGCTCGTGGTGATGCTGGGGGCAGGGACTGATTACTGCATATTCATCATGTCCCGCTATCGGGAGGAGCGCATAGGGGGAAGGTCCAAGGAGGAGGCCGTAAAGACCAGCTTGATGTGGGCGGGAGAGAGCATAACCACCAGCGGGGCGACGGTCATGATAGGTTTCGGTGCCCTCATGATCAGCCAGTACAGCATGGTGCGCTCCATGGGCATGGCCTTGGTCGTCGCGATCGGAATAACCCTGATCTTCGCTCTCACGATGCTTCCGTCCTTGCTCATGCTCTTCGGGGACAAGGTCTTCTGGCCGAACACGATGGCCAAGGACACGAAGCGTTCTCAGCGCTTGGATCAACGAGGCGGCGGGTACTTCAGGAAGAGCGTGAAGTTCTCTCTCAAGCACTCGAAGGCGATAGTGCTGGCGGCCCTTCTCATCTCGGTCCCTGCCATCTACCTCTACTTCAGCCTCGTGCCGAGCTACGACTTCATGTCCAGCCTGCCGAATGCAGAGAGCAAGCAGGGCATCGACGCTCTAGGCTCGGGCTTCGGGCAGGGCGCAATCACGCCGACCTACATCGTCCTCCGTTTCGACCGCGGGATGATTGAGCCAGACGGTTCCTTGAACATCACAGCAGCGGCTCAGCTGGAACGTTACTCCTCTCTGGTCGACAATGAGACTAACGTCAGGAGCGTGTCCGGGCCCACAAGGCCGTTCGGTCAGCCGGTGAACAGCACATACATCGGTTCGCTCCCTCCCGTTGCGCATGCCACGTACCAGATGACCATCAGCAGCATGATAGGCCTTGACAACAGGACGGTCATGCTGACCGTCATATTGCAGGATGAGCCCTTCACCACGAATTCCATTCGCACGATCGACGACATCCGGGCCCTGGATCGGACAGCCGAGTCGGACGTCTTCCATGGCGGGGCCGCCATCCTGGTAGGCGGGTCGACGGCGGCCATGTCCGATGTCTCGGGCACGGTCTCCAAGGACTTCCTCACCATGAGGGTCGTGGTGCTGATAGGCATCTACATCGTCCTGCTGCTCGTCATGGGCTCGCTCCTGATCCCCCTGAGGCTCATACTGACGGTCCTGATGAACGTCACCTGGACCATCGCCATGACCATGCTCGTCTTCCAATATACATTCGGCAGCCCGGTCCTCTGGATGATGCCACTCATACTTTTCGTCGTGGCCATGGGGCTCGGGATGGACTACGACATATTCCTGACGACCAGGATCCGCGAGGAAGTTGTCAAGGGCAAGACCGACGAGCAGGCCATCACCACCGCGGTGGAGCGCACTGGCGGGATCATAACGGCATGCGGCCTGGTCATGGCGGGCGCTTTCGGCTCCATGATGCTCTCATCGACGGTGCTGCTGCGCGAATTCGGGTTCGGGCTCGCCTTCGCCATACTCCTCGACGCGATGATCCTCAGGATATACCTGGTCCCGGCGATCATGCTCCTCCTGCAGAAATGGAACTGGTACGCCCCCGGCCGTCTCCAGAGAGTCAGACGGGGAGAAAGGGCTCGAAAGCATTAAGACGTGGCTTAGCAGATATCTTCGTCGCGGTACACATGGCTCTCAAGACTCCTCTAGTTGCGCTGTTCGCGACCCTGTTCTCGGTTGTTTTCGTGCTCTCGGCGCTCGGACCTGCGGTCACGGCCCAGCCCGGCGACAGCGAGATGAACGTCGATGGCAAGATGATGCTGTCTGGGTTGACCTCCCTGGATGGCTCTGGGAGCGCCAAGATCACTTTCAAGGGTCATGCGGCGAGCGACCTGCGGGTGGAGATCTTCAAGAGGTACGACGTCAGCGCCGACCAGTCGTTGAACGGCAAGGAATCCAATTACTTCCTATCGAACGTCTCGAGCAAGCTGGTCGGGAAGATATACTGGGGCGTGACGATCAAGTCGGCAACCAACTTCACTGGCAAGTCCGAGTCCGACATATCCGCACATTCCGAAGGACTCGTGAACTCCCGCTGGAACGACAATGGCTCATTGTCGTTCACTATCAACTTCGAGGGCACTGGCGCGGCCAAGACCAAGACGATAGAGGCCGCTCAGGACGCGTACGAGACCTTTGCCCAAGCAATCGCCGAGGCCACCGGCTATCGATTCAACGGCACGCTGTCGATCCACCAGAGGGTCACCACATTCGCCGTCGGTAGCTTCACGTCCCCCTCGCTGAATTCGAGCAGCATCTCGTCCATGCGCAACCCCCTGGGAGAGGTCCTCTGGTACTCATACAGCGGAGTCGTAGGCCCGACGCAGGAGATCACGGACTCGCTTGCCTACGAGGGTTTCTCATATGTCGAGAACCAGCTGATCTCCTTCGTGGTGCTCTTGCTTGGGCTGGTCATGGTCCTCAGGATGCCTGGCGCCAAGTTCGACAAGTTCGAGAAGCTCCACCCTCGGAAGTTCAGGAAGTATGCGAAGCCCTTGGTATCGGTCAAGATGTCATCGATCGTCGTTGCAATTGCGCTCGTGGTCCTCTACCTGTTCCCGTTCGCGTTCTCCTTCCTGTCGAGGGAGGCCATGTTCTATGCTGCGTACCTCTACATCTTGGTCCCTCTCGCGTTGATTGTGGAGCACTTGTTCTCGAAATCGATGTACGACAAGGCTGCCCTCTCGATCCCCGACGAATCTATCATAGAGGTCAAGCAGGCAGCCATCCAGCGAGAGGAGGGCGAGGGCGAGATCCTCTGCAAGATTTGCTACCGACCGATCGACGCGGGGCTGGAGATGCTCCAATGCAACTGCGGCATGACGATGCACACGGAGTGCGCTGAGAAGGCCCAGAACTGCCCCAATTGCGGGGAGTCCCTATTCCAGCAGCGCCAGAGATCCATCGAATGCAAGGCATGCGGTGAGACTTTCATCTACTCGGGCGAGGAGGATCAGTACTCGATACAGTGTTCCAAATGCGGAGCCTTTCAAGAGGAGACCAAGGCTGGCAAGAACTACTTGATCGTGTGGGAAAACCCAAGGAACGCCTTCATGATGATCAGGGCGATGTTCCTGTCCGGGCGACCGACGATGATCATGACCACGGAGTTCCAGGGCAAGATCAAAGCAGACTACGACCTCCGAGACATACCGATCAAGCGGTTCTCGGACAGCTCGTCCGACATAGACAACGTGAACCCGAAGGACCTCGAAGGCGACTCCATGGAGATCGTGTCCACGTTCCTGATGACCACCAAAGCAGCGGGCGTGATGATCGACGGGATCGAGCAGCTCACGGAGATCAACGGTTTCGACAAGGTGCTCGCATTCGTCAAGCGGTTGAACGACCTCGCGGCGATCCACGGGTCGACGATCATAATGACGGTGAACAAGAAAGGATTGCCAGAGGACCAGTACAAGAAGCTCAGCGACGAGTTCGACGAGATCCACGACTACCAGTAGCGGCCTCGCCCGCCCAACGTCGATAGAGGTCATTCTTCAGCCCGAGCTGGTCAAGCGTCCTCCCGACGACGAAATCCACCATGTCATCGACCTTCTTCGGTCTCGGGTAGAACCCAGGGCACGCTGGCATTATCACGGCGCCAGCGCACGCAAGCCGTTCCATGTTCGAGAGGATGATGCTCGACAGCGGCGCCTCCCTCACGACCAGCACCAGCTTCCTCCTCTCCTTGAGGGCCACTGACGCCACCCTGGTCATGAGATTGTCTGAGATCCCGCAGGCGACCTTGGACATCGTCGATGTGCTGCAGGGGGCGATCACCATCGCGTCGAACTTGGCGGAACCCGAGGCGATGGCGGCCTCCATGTCATCGTTGTCGTAGTGGCGATCGGCCAGACCATGGATGTCCCCGAGGTCCAAGCCTAGCTCCAGCCTGGCGAGCTTGAGGGCATCCCGCGATACGATGACCGTCTTCTTCCCCGGTAGCGACTCGAGCAATCTGGTTCCGTAGACTATCCCCGAAGCTCCCGAGATCCCGACGACGGTCTCCATCGCAACAGCAAAGGGAAACTCGGAGAAAACCCTTTCTACTTGTTCTGATGCGGTTCCTGACCAAACATCTGGGCGCGCTTTTTTCCTCCTGGGCCAACGGGAAGCATTTAAATACGAGCACCAGCTTATCCGCGGTTTGCCACCGATGGTGGCACCTATTCCAGCTGTTTGAGAAGCTGCATCTCGATGAGGAATCTCAATGGTGACTGCATTTGACGTGCCTGCTGATAAGCTCATACCGAAGATAGCGGAGGAGCTCAAGAAGGTCGAATCGATCGCACCCCCGGATTGGGCGGCATACGTGAAGACCGGTAGGCACAGGGAGAAGAGCCCGGTGGAAAACGACTGGTGGCATACGAGGGCCGCCGCGGTCCTGAGGAAGATATACGTCGAGGGACCAGTGGGCACGACCAGGCTGGCAGCTATGTTCGGGGGAAGGGCCGACAGAGGTTCGAAGCCAAACAAGGCAGTCAGGGGTTCGAGATCCATTTCACGGGTGACGGTCCAGCAACTGGAGAAGGGTCAGCTGGTCCAGAAGCAGAAAGACGGCGGCAGAGTGGTCACGCCGAAGGGCCGCAAGATGATCGATGCGATGTCCACGCAGATCCTCAAGGATATGGCCGCTCAGAACCCCGAACTTACCAAGTACCTGTAGGGAGCTGACATGGCAGAAGCGGACGAATTGGACGCCCTACGAAGAAGGAAGCTGCAAGAACTGGAGTACAGGGCCCAGCAAGAATCAGTGGCGCAAGAACAGTCCAAGCAGATGGACGCCCAGAAACAAGCGCTCATGCGCCAACTCCTGACGCCAGAAGCAAGAGAGAGGCTCGCCAACATACGCATGACCCGGCCGGACATCGTGGACTCGGTGGAGAACCAGCTGATCACGCTGGTGCAATCCGGACGAATAAACCAACAGATAGACGATTACACCCTTAGACAGATCCTGCGCAAGATCATGCCGAAGAAGAGAGAGATCAAGATCGAAAGGAGATGACGACATGGCCAGATTCAAACCACACGCTAGAAAACTCAGGCTGCTCGCGGCGGAGAAGAGCAACAGGCGAGTCCCTGCGTGGGTGATGCAGAGGACAAACAGGGCATTCACGAGGCATCCGAAGAGAAGAAACTGGAGAAGGACAAAGCTGAAGGTGTGAGACCATGGTCGAAGAACTGGAAAGAATCTACACGATCCCACTGACCGTCACGAAGATCGTCCCAAAGACGAAGAGGGCCCCCAGGGCCATCAAGGAGATCAGGGCGTTCGTCAAGAGGCACATGATGGAAGAATCCTCGTCGGATGCCAAAGACAAGGAGCCGCCCAAGGAAGTCTGGGTGGACCACAAGCTCAACGAGTTGATCTGGTCGAGGGGTATCGAGCGCCCGCCATCGAAGGTCCGCGTGAAAGCCATAAGGTTCGAGGACGGCCTGATAGAGGTCTCCCTGCCTGAAGAAGAATGATTGTTCTAGGACAGGGACTTGATGCTTAGGATCGGGGATATCAACGGCAGTCCATACATAGGCGTGTACTGCGCCGCGAGCGAGGATCTCGCCGTCGTCGCTGAGACGACCGATCCAAAGGTCGTGAAGGAGCTGGCACAGACCCTCGGCGTCGGGATGGTGCGCACGATCATCGCAGGTGCCACGATAGTCGGATCTATTGTGGCAATGAATTCCAATGGCGTCATCGTGACGAACTTCGCTGAGCCGCATGAGCTCGCGAGATTCCCGAAGGGACTCCGGATCACCAAGATGGAGGAGAAGTTCAATGCTGCCGGCAACAACATCCTTGTCAACGACAGGGCCGCGCTCGTCAATCCCGGGGTATCGGACAAGACCGTGAAACGGCTACAGGACACGCTCGGGGTCGAGGTCCAGAGAGGGAGTGTTGCTGGGATCGAGACAGTCGGTTCCGTGGGCATCGCGACTTCGAAAGGGGTCGTCTGCCATCCTAGGACCAGCGAGGACGAACTCAAGTGGCTGTCAGAACTGTTCAGGGTCCCAGCGACCGTTGCGACTCTGAATTACGGGACGCCATACCTTGGCGCCTGTGCGGTCGCGAACAGCAAGGGGGCTTACGTGGGGTCCAAATCCACTCCCATAGAGCTCGGTAGGCTGGACGACGGTCTGTCTTTATTCTGATCGAGTCTCATTTTGAGAATACCCAGACATCGGTCCCGTCCGAAGGAAGCTCGTCGCCCGTGAACTCCACCTCGTTGCCCATCTTCACGATGCGGCGCTGGTCGCACAGCCTCAAGAAGTTCTGTACGGGCTGAATGGAGAGGCCCAGGCCCGGGACGCGGTAGTGCATCGGTATGGCCACCTTCGGTTTCACCTTCTCGATGACGCGATGGGCCGCCTCAGGACCTATCGTGAAGACATCCCCAACGGGTACGAACAGGACATCGACCGGGGAGATCTTCTCGACCTGGGATTCGTCAAGCTCGTGCCCAAGATCACCCAGGTGGCAGAACGAAGTGCCGTCCAGCTCGAACCTGAACATGGTTATCTTGCCCCTCTTCGAGCCACCCTCGCTGTCGTGGGAGGCAGGGATCCCCTCTACCCGGACCCCTTTCTCGACGGTCATGATAGGCATCGTCAGGACGCTCGTGTCAGCTCCTTCGACGCCCTTGATGAAGTTGTGATCGAAATGATCGTGCGAGACCAGCACCAGGTCCGCCTTGACCGAGGGTGCGGGTATGCCCAGGGACTTGCCGTCATGAGGGTCGGTGACTATCTTGACGCTTCCTTCGATCTCAAAACACGCGTGTCCATGCCATCGAATACGCATTGACTGACCCGTCGGAAAGTAATCCATGACGGCATACTTAACACAGATGGTTCCTGGCCCGTCGATAGATCGAGCAGACCGCCAGGTCGAGGCTTGTCACTTCTTCACTTTTCGAACCAATCTCATTTTCCCGGAGCCGCTGTCGGGCATCTCCTGCTGGTCCTCATCGATCTGTGCCGCCTTCACGGTGCGCACCCTGCGCACCTTCGCTTGGGCCGGTTGGGCTGCCGGCTTGAAACCGGGGGATGGCTCCCTTCCGAAGCGGGTGGAGACTGGTTCCGGCATCTCTTCCCGCTGTTCTTGAGGGGTCGCCGTGGACCTCCTGATCTCCATCTCCGACGGTCTCGCCTCTCGGAGCCCTCTCTGCTCTCCGTAGGTCGTAGGCGGGGAAGAAGCATGTCTTGCGGGCTCTGACCTCCCAGTGGGGAGCGGCCCGGATGTCTCGCCAGACGAACGGTCTGAAACACTCTGCTCCTGCCGTGCTCGAATGATCTCTATCCTCTCTACCGAGGGATTGTGCAGGGTGGACTCGATCTTCTGATTGACCGTACCCGGCTCGAACTTCTGCTTCTCGAGCATGAGGTCGCGTTCGAGCTTCTCTATCTGGAGGATCCATTCGTCCTCCTCCTCGAAATCCCAGCCGCAAAACTCGCATACGGTCGAATCCAGGGCAACCCCGAGCCCACAGCTCGGGCATTCCTTCTTGACTTCAGGCTCTTCCATTTTTTTGCCCATTGCACAGATAATTATCAGGTCATTATTTAAGCGTTATTGAGCGAACGACGACGACATAGACTGGCAACGTCTAGATGAGCGATGCTCAAATACACCTTTATCGCATTACCCGTTCACAGTGAAAACACTAGTTCTGTGCGTGGATCGCGACGATGACCTCGGCGTGAAGGCCGGAATACACGGGCCAGTCATTGGCAGAGAAGAGAATCTGAAGGCCGTGATAGCCCTCGGGCTCGCGGACCCGGAGGAGGTAGACACCAACACCATTCTCTCTGGACTGCAGCTCTATGACGACCTGGTCAAGCGGGGCATGGACGCAGAGATCGCAACGATCTCTGGGGACATACATGTCGGGTTTCAGTCCGACCTCATACTCAGCAACCAACTCGAGAACGTGCTGGAGGTGGTCAAGCCCAGTCGCGCCATACTCGTGAGCGACGGAGCAGAGGACGAATCGATCTATCCAGTCATCTCATCGAGGATCAAGATCGACTCTGTCAAGCGCGTCTACGTGAAACAGAGCAGGAGCATCGAGGGCACGTACTACATGATAGCGAAGACCCTCCGCGACGTGAAGATGCGCCGGAAGTGGATAGTCCCGATATCGACGCTCCTTATTCTCTGGAGCCTTTTCACGCTGCTCACCATCACTGACATCATCAAGATACCGTCCTCGATGGCCCTCGGGGTCCTGGGAATCGTACTGGGCCTGTATCTCATAGGATGGGCCTATCAATGGGCATCATTCATGAGGCAACGGATATTTCGGGCGAAGAGAGCGATACGCCAAGGCAGTCTGACCATACCCTTCGCGATCGTGGCTCTCGTCCTCTTCGTCGTGGGTGTGCTGGTCGGATACGACATGGCCACTGTCTACAGGGAGGGACTGCTTCCGAACGAGCGCAGCCTCGCCATATCCATCCTCCTTTTCGCCTCGGGGGTTGCATGGTTCTTCGTCTTCGGGGTGTTCGTCTACGAAAGCGGGAAATCAGTGACCGCCTTCCTCCAGACGGGGAAGATCAAGTGGTCTTTCATAGTGATGATGGTCTCGGTGCTCGCGACCGGTTTCATCATCCAGGGTGCAGTCGATGCGATGGAGTTCTTCGTCTGGAAGAGCCAGGCAGATCTCGTGGTGATATTCGCGGAGATGATCACGGGCATCCTCATCGCCATATTCAGCTCGTTCCTCTACGCGTCCCTGAGGAACGAGGCGGCGAGAGCGGAGGACGCCGCCGAAGGGGCGTGATTCGCCCTGAAGCCGGAGACGTGGCAGCCTCTCTACGAACGCATCTGCAAGGATTTCGGATACGACCCTGCAGAGGACTTGAGGAGCGCCAAGAAGCTCGCAGGGATGCTTGGAAACCGGGGCGTGGAGACGCTCCCCAGGGTCAGGAAGACGGTCCCACGTTCGGTCCTTGTCTGTGGCGGAGGGGACTCCTTGGCGGACGAGCTCTCATCGATGAGCATAGATCGATACGTCGTCGTCGCGGACGCGGCGACGTCGATCGTGGCCGATGCCGGGATCAGCATCGACATGATCGTGACTGACCTGGACGGGATCGTGGAGGACCAGATCAGCTTGAACTCAGATGGGGCGGTCACGTTCATCCATGCCCACGGAGACAACCAGGCGGCACTGGACCGCTATGTCAGCCGGTTCGTCGGCCCGGTCGTCGGGACCTGCCAGTGCCCTCCACCAACTGAAATGTACAACCTCGGGGGGTTCACCGACGGGGACAGGGCCGCGTGCATCTGCGCCGAACTTGGGGCGAAGGAGATATTGCTCGCCGGATTCGATTTCGACAGTCCGTCGAGCAAGGTTGGCAAGAGCAAGGACGTCAAAAGACGCAAACTGCGCTGGGCAAAGGCGATCCTCGACATCCTCGCGGAGGGCGGCGTTCGGATCACATACGCGTCGCCTTGACGGGGAACGCCTGATTCGACATGTTTTTAGCCCAGCAATCGATTCCCGGATGGGATTGGGATGACTGTTGTCACAATGCAACAGGTTGAGGCCGCGCTGAAGAAGACCGTCGGCAAGAAAGGAATGTCCGACAGCGAGATCAAGAACCTCGCGGAGTATCTCATGAGCTTCTTCGGATACACTGACGAAGTCATCGACAACCGACTGACATCCGACGATCGCGATGTGTTCTACATGCTCGAAGAGGAAGGACTGCTGACTTCCACACAGGAGGAGGTCCTCCTCAAGAAGGGCAAGCTCTGGCGGATCCATTATTGGATACTGAAGAAGGACCAGATCATCCGTCTCTCGCTGCAGGGCGTCGAGGGGGAGCAGCGCAAGGATGCAGAGGCTGATGTCTATGACCAGGTCTCAGACGAGGAATGGGCCAGACATAAGCTCACACCTGAGGACCCCGCTGACCACCCGCCAGGGAAGGATGAAACTCATTAATACCTGAAGTCTCATGGGTTGGACGCGGGTCAGTCCAGATGATAAACGGCTACGTAATCGCACTCATCGTCTTCTTGGCCTACTTGGGTCTTATCTATGTCCTGAAGAGGACCAAGTGGCTCGACAGGCACAGCATGAGCCTGCAAGGCCCACTGCTGCTGTGGAAGACCCGCAGGGGAAAGGCGTTCATCGATAGAGTTGCTTCCAAGAGGCGTTTCTGGTCCTGGTACGGCAAGGTCGCACTCTGGGTATGCCTGCTATCGATGATCGCCATCATGGTCCTCCTGATCTGGGAGGCGACCATAGTCCCACAGATAAAGACCGCACCGTCGCCTCAGCTGGTCCTTGGAATCCCCGGGATCAACCCGATCATCCCGATCGGGTACGGCATACTCGGTCTGGTCGTGGCCATCGTCGTGCACGAATTCGCCCACGGGATACTGACCCGGGCAGGCGGCATGAAGGTGCAGTCACTGGGCCTGGTGTTCCTGGTCTTTCCAATCGGAGCCTTCGTGGAGCCGGATGAGAAGGATATCCAAGAGGCCACCCGGAGCAAGAGAGCAAAGCTCTATGCCGCCGGCCCTGGCACGAACATAATGCTCTCGTTGGTCGTGCTGTCACTGTTCTCTGGCGTTTTCATGTCCTCGTTGGAGCCGACACACGAAGGCGCACTGATATCCGTCACGACGGGTGGAGTGGTCGTGGGCTCTCCCGCTGAGAGGTCCGGCCTGACCGCGAACTCCGTCGTGGTCTCGATCGATGGGACGTCCATATCCAGCGCGACCGATCTGGATTCCAGAGTCTCACCTCATCCAGGCGCACTCGTGACCGTCTCATATTACTACGCGGGCCAGCTCCGATCAGTCAACATGACGGACGGATTGGTCGTCGCCTTCACGACCAGCGGATTTGCGGCCGCCAACGCCAGCCTGGAGACCGGGATGGTCCTGACATCACTCAACGACACCGTCATCGGGGGAGACCTGGCCCTGAGGAGCGTCATGGCACACACGCACGCCGGGCAGACCATCAATGTCACGGCGATGAGCTATGACAGCTCGACGGGAAGGTTCGTGGTGAATTCTTCCATCTCGACGATCAAGTTGTCCGACAAGTTCCAGTATTACGAGAAGTTCGACCCAGCGCAAAACAGTCCAGACTATCATGGAGTCGGTTTCCTGGGCGCGGGATTCTCCAACCTGGGGATGCAGGTCGAGAACGCCAGCTACTACCAGGAGGCATTGGCGCAGCCGTTCAAAGGAGACAGGTCGTTCACCGATTACTCCTTCTCTGCGCTGAGGCTCATCGCTCTTCCGTTCCTGCACCTTGCGCCCCTGAGGACGCCGGTCACGGACATCTACCACCCCGCGCACGCGCTGAGCTGGATGCCGGACAGCGCGTTCTGGATACTCGCGAATTCGTTGTATTGGATATTCTGGCTGAATCTCATGGTAGGCCTCACGAACGTCCTACCTGCCGTGCCCCTGGATGGAGGCTACCTGTTCCGTGATTTCATGGACTACCTGCTCTCAAAGACGGGTAGGACCTACACGAAGGAGCAGAGGGACAGGATCGTCGGCAAAGTCGTCCTCGCTCTCGCATTGGTGGTGCTCGGCCTGATACTCTGGCAGCTCGTCGGCCCCGCACTGAATCATTAGAGTGTATTCCGTTGCCGTATCCGACTGGCTGCGCGCAAGGTTTTTATTACCAAATCTGTTACCAAGTCGGGCAATGTTCTCTCCTCAGAAGGACATGAAGGAGCTCGTCCTCGAGATCCTGAAGAAGGAGTCGGCTTCTATCAGTGGTGTATCCCGCGAGCTAGCATCGCGGGGCGTGAAGCTCCATCGTCTCGAGCTGACGGGTTATCTGAAAGCCCTCGCCGACATGAACGTGCTGAAGCAGAGGGACATCAAGCCGTCCAAGGTATTCTCGATCTCGGTGTCCAGAGAGAAGAATCTCTACGAGGTTATTGGTGAGAGCTGCGTGAGGTACGGCAGGACGGAGGATGAGAGAGCGACGCTCGCTGCCTACTCGCTCCAGAAGCTGTTCAAGAGGCCTGTCTTCGACATGGAGGTCAGGCGCTGCGGTATCGGCGGTGCGGTCGATGGAAGGAAGGCGACGAATGAGGAGCGTGCGGAGGCGAAGGTCATACTGACGAGGATGGGGTACAAGGTGCCGCACAGCGACGTGCCGATCATCGTCGAGAACGACATGGAGGAGAAGTTCGTGCAGGTGCTGGCCGATGCCGTTATCGAGGCGTACAATTCGCGCTCATTCGTCAAGGAGACGACACAGTTGAAGCTTTAGGGGCATTCTATTTATCCATTCCCGAGGGATGTGGTTGATGTGGATCTGTCCGAGCTGGTCAAGAGGATAAGGGAGTATAGGGGCATCATCAGAAAAGGGCCGATCGGACCTGTCGCCAGGAAGCTGATACCGATCCAGATGGATGATGTGCTCGCTGCATACGGCGAAGACGCTGCGGTAATCAAGTGCGGCCGCGAGATTCTGCTGATGGCCGCGGACGGCGTTATCCAAGATCTGATCAAGAGGAACCCCTACTGGGCGGGCTATTCAGCCGTGCTGGTGAATGTCAACGACATCGCCGCCATGGGCGGCATTCCTGTGGCACTCGTCGACGTGATAGCTTGCGGCGATGAGAGCGTCCGGGAGAAGATCGTGGAGGGGATGCGGGACGCCTCCGACAAGTTCGGCGCCCCGATCGTCGGAGGGCATCTGCACCCTGATACCTCGTACCAGGCGATCGACGTGGCGATCCTCGGCAAGACAGACCGGTCGAGACTCATACTCAGCAGCGGGGCCAGCGAGAAGGACCCAATCATCTTCGCCTCCGACCTGGATGGCGAATTCACGGAAGGGATACCTTACTCCTGGGACACCACTTCGAAGAAGAGCAAGGAGGTCGTGAGGAAGCAGATAAGGGTGATGAACAAGATCGCCCCTTACCTGACCGCCGGGAAGGACATCTCCAACGCGGGTGCCCTCGGGACGCTGGGGATGCTGCTCGAAGCCAGTGGTAAGGGCGCGACGGTGGACGTATCGAAGATACCCATGCCGAAGACCCCGAACTTGGGCCTGCTCCAATGGTTGACCTGCTATCAGGGGTGTGGCTTCGTGGTCACGTGCCGGAAAGCGAGGACGGAGATCGTCATCGAGGAGTTCGCAAGGGTCGACATCACGGCAGCGGTCGTCGGCGAGGTCGAGAAGAAGAAGACGCTCGAGCTCGTGCTTGACGGTCAGCGTGAAAT
>CALMQK010000064.1 GCA_937872085.1 uncultured euryarchaeote | reverse complement strand
TCTCACCGGCCAGCGTATCTGTGTAGATGTATATGCCACTTCAGTCGGCTCGAGGTCCCTGATCGAACAGGTGCAGCAGGGTTCCGGACCAGATCTTCGGGAAGAAGTAGGTCGATTTGTGAGGCATCTTCTGCCCCGATTGGGCTATCGTCATGACCTGCTCGACCGTGGGCGGTTTGACGAAGAAACACGCTTGATACTCGCCCGTGTCCATGAGCTCCTTGGCAGGGCCGGTCCCCTTGACGTACTCGATGTCGACCTTCGTATCGAGCATCTCGGAGGTGTAGCCGAGGATCTTCTTGAGGACCTTCTCCTGGACGATCCACACCGGGAGGTCCTCGATCGGGTTCACGGCTGGCTGACCATCCCTTGGAGACGCTAGCAGGAAGGTTCCCGAGCAGGGTATCCATACGCCGAACGACCCTCGGGTCGACTTCTCCACCGCTTCGGCGAGCAGCTCTGCATTCGGGAGGCTCTTGAGCTCGAACTCTCCTTCGAGGTCCCTGGGGAGCCGCTCGAGCAACTTGGGGTCGACCCCTTGGATGAGCCTGTGGGTCGGGTATATGACGAGCCCCCGGTCCCTGAGACTGACGAGGGAGGCCATGATGTAATCGTACGGCTGTTCTCCATCGGCCCTCTCCTCTGCCCTCCTCCTGTCCCTGTATTCGAGTGAGGTTTCGTACCTGTGATGTCCATCCGCTATGAGCAAGTGGACTGGCCCGAAGAGCTCGGAGATCCTGTCGACCAGCTGTGGGTCGTCTATCCTGACGATCCTGTGCTGGACCCCGTCGGAATCGAAGAACCTGAGCTCCTCCTCCTTCTTCCTCGCGTCCGTCAGGATCGCCTCGATCCGATTCGAAGGTTCGTCGTATAGGAGGAACACCTGCTCCGTGTCCCCTCCCACGGCGCACATGAGCTCCATCCTGTCCGCCTTGTGCTTCGGGATGGTATTCTCGTGGGGGAGCACCACCCCCTTGGAGAACTCCTCGAGCTTCACCAGGCCGACGATGCCTGACCTGACCCTCGCCGTGCCGTCCGCCATGCTGAAGGTCTGCTCGTACAAGTAGAAGCTCTTGCCCGGGTCCTTGATGAGGACGCCGTCCTCGATCCAGGTCTTCAATCTCCTCGCGGCGACGGCGTATGAATCGCTCTCATTCCCCAGGATGATATGCGAGACATTGAGACGGTCTTCCTTGAGCTTCCGTTCGAGGCATCCATCTATGACGTCGTACGGCGGCGATACCAGCCTCTTGACGTCCTGCCCGAACCTAGCTGTGTTGTAGTGGAACGCCTCGAACGGGACGACCTTTGCCAACGGAATCTACTTCCTGGAAGGGCCGATGAGAGGCCAATCTAAAAAACGTTGGCATCCG
>CALMQK010000063.1 GCA_937872085.1 uncultured euryarchaeote | reverse complement strand
TCAAGGAGGTCAGAACAGTGGATCCCCAGCGGTTCGTGTACTCGATTGACAAGGCGAAGCGTATGTTGGCCTATTCCCCGCAGTACGGGTTCAGGGAGGGGCTAAAGGATATGTTTGAGATCAAGAAGGCGTGATCCTCTTGAACGGTGCTAGGTGGCAGCGGATCGGGGCAACGGCCGCCGACGCTGAACGCAATGTAGGCGTAATGGGCATTCTGGCGTTCACAATAGGGATCATCTTGTACGTAAGCCCCCCGGATTATCCACGCGAGGCGGCGTCGTGGGGGGTTGGGCTATGGAGTGAGCCGAGTGGGTGGTGGTCCGAGATCACATGGATACTCGTGTTCTGCGCTGCTGTGACCAGCGTGCTGTTGTTCAGATCATGGTTGAACCGCCTGAAGCCACTGGTCGGACTCAAGATCAATGTGTATTTCGGGGCGCTCATGGTGTTCCTGTCATGGTATGTGATATCGGTGGCGTACATGGTGTATTACATGACCACGTGGCCAGGGTGGTTCGAATACTTCTTTTTGGATACAACTGGCACACTTCACGGTCTCTTCTACATTGCGACCGTGCACATCACAATGATATCCGCGATCTACGGCCTGGCGTTGATTGCGAGAGTCGTCGAGGTCGCAGCATCGCGTATCCAGGAACAGGGAGGGAGTTGATGGGGAAACAACCGCATATGTGTCCAGTGTGCAAGAAAGAGGTCAAGGGCGGGAATAGTCCGAGAGTCGTTCAAACGCTCAAGATCTACACGCCAACGCTGTTTGAGGTCATTGTGGGCTGGTTTCACATCGAATGCTGGGACAACTGTACCCCAGATCCACCAAAGGAGGCGGCTGAAGTTGCCGGAACTCACTGAACCGAAGTGCTACGGGTCACGCAGCACGAATCGGGACGAATGTTACAGCTGCCCACACATCGAACCGTGCTCCAAGGCGACCCTCAGCAAGTACCTGAACGGGAAGCCCGTTCGGATCATAGGGCCGTGATCATATGGAGCATCCATGGCGGCCAGCACCGGATCCACTCCTTACGGTGGCATTGCCTACAAGTGTATGGAAGGCCATTTATACTCTGCTCACCGTCCAGTTGGATGTGTTCAAGCATGGAACGCGCGAGTATCGGGAGCACAAGGCCATGATCGAGCTCATAGAACGACAAACGAGGCTTTCACCGAAGGATCTGCCGGAGGACTTATCGTGAGGGACATCAAGTTGAAGGGTTGGCGCTTGCAGGAGATCGGAGAGGACAAGTACATCGTCAAGGTTGGCGACATGGTATCCGAGCCACTGAATCGAGAGACATTAGCCCATGACTATCCGTTCTTGGCCTCCGCGCTCGAGGAGCAGGAAGCCAAGGATCAGTGACCTACGAGGACAACCTGTACCTGATTGAGAGGCGCGTCGATCAAGCCACTGTTGCTTTTAGCGAATAGCGTTGCCGTCACAATGAAGAACCCATCCATGGGGACGTCGGCGCTAAAACCGAAGTGCACATGGCTCAGGTCAGAATAAACACGCGCCTGGTTGAAAATCATGCTGCCGTTCCTGCCCTGTTCCTGAATCGTGTATTCGACCATGAAGTTGCCAGGAACATTTGGATCCGGCGGGGATGACCAATATTGTCCCAGATAGGTGTTGAAGCTGATCCGTCCATCCACAAGGCTGGCGTTCAGGGAAACCGCTGTCGCCCCCGTCGAGGCTTGAGTGACTATGATCTCAGCATCGATGTGTCGGTCTGGCTGTGCCGTGTAGGTTGCATACGGGATCCCTACGAACACCCCAACGACCACTAATGCAATGAGCACAACCGCTGCCATGATCTTAGCTATCATATCAACACCTCTCCATATCGCGTTCCTAGCCATTTATCTCTTGCCACAACCTAACTCGACTTGTTCGTCAACCAGCCGTGGCGATGAAATAAATGATCAGGATCACGATGAACCCGATCCCTAGCACCGCAAGGCCAACAAGCATTCGACCGAACTGCCGTACCCGTTCATCCTTCTGGAATACGAAGAGTACAATACCGATCACGAACGCCCCGATCACGATGGCAATCGCAACGAACATGACTGGAATACCGGCGAATGTCAGATCCATTGGGGAGGCTGCCGTCGGTGTCTTGAAGAGTATGGTGTAGTTCACCTTCTCGCCGACGAGCACAGTGATTGACGGGATCGCAATCGTGTTGCCGTAGATCACAGCAGTGGTGACGGGCAGCCCAGTGTTTCCCAACACGATCACCGTTGTCGGATCAACGCTGACGCTGAGATCCAGCACTATATACAGCGGCCCGACGTAGTTCTCACGCCGATCATTCGTCCAGCTCGCGAGGGCATAGTAGAACGTATCGGCCTGCCATACTTTCGTCACAGTGACCCCGTCGCCAAGCTGGTTCACCGTTACGGTGGCTGGCGTCTGGAATGGCGTATCGTTCACGGTGGTGTACGTGATCTCGAACCCGCGCCAGAGGGATGCGTTCCAGGCAGCGAACCACATATGGATGCCAGTTCGTGAGAGCACGTAGTTGACGCCTTCGGTCAGATTCACGGTATTGTTCTGATCATAGATCACGACGGTTCCGTTGTTGACCTTACTGTTGTTCTTGTATGGCACGAAAAGCGTCACGTTGCGCCACTGCATTCCCACCGTGTTCTGGAATGTGATACCAGCCTGGTACATATCCGTCGATGGGAAGTACTGGTAGGTGAACGTCCGTTGCCATCTGAAATGCGTGTCCCTGACCGCTGATATGGTGCGGTTGGTCCAGATCGTGTAGGATCCACCACCAAGGGAGACACCTGCAGGTAGGACTGCACCCGTGTAGACATTGGCGCTGGTGGTGTTGATCAGGATCTGCGTGCTAAGGTTGCCCACGAACTCAAAGTCGTCTGAGATCAAGGTGGAAACGGTGACATTG
>CALMQK010000062.1 GCA_937872085.1 uncultured euryarchaeote | reverse complement strand
AAGACCTTCGCTGCCGCCGTGGATGAGATCAGGTCGGACGGAGGCATTGCCATCGTCCCTCATCCGGGCGAATCGCCGAAGATGACGAGCCAGGACATCGCGCTCGCAGACGGGCTGGAGGTTTTCAACGCTACGCTCAGCCCCCGGGACAACAGGCGCTCGCTCGAGTACGCGACCGAACTCAGGATGCCGGGATTCTCCTCCTCGGACGCGCACCTGGTCATGGAGATAGGAAATGGCACGACCAGGGTCCAGGACTCCTCTTCGCTCGAAGAGCTGAGGAAAGCACTGCTCGCGGATCCCGTTGTTCTGAAGACGATCAGGTCGAACGTCCTCATACACAGCATGAACCAGGCATTGCTATTTGTGTCCAAAGGCACCTGGCTGAGATCATAGCGTGCGCTTGAGGAGCCGCCGCTTGGGAGCAGCTCCCTGGGTCTGGAGCTGGAGAAGGAACTCCTCGATCTTCATCAAGCGTGCATTGAGCCTCGAGACATTGTCCTTGAGATCTCCGACCATGAACACTAGCTCGTCGACAATGCCAGTCTTTTCGTTCTTCTGTTCCGAGCTTGTACCTGGCTTGCTGAACAGCTCGTGAACAATGAGATCCACGGCCTTCGCGGCCTTCTCGAGTCCATCCAGCCGCAGCTCGAGGTCTGGAGGTAGCTGCAACGCCGATGGCCTCTTGCCAGCGACATCTTGAATCTGCAAATGGATCGCGCCGATAGCCTTGTCGAACTTCTCGAGCCTGAGCTCCAGATCCTTCGGGACGCTGCCGTTCCCTTGGGCACCTGTGCTCTTGACCACCGCAAGGCCCTTGTCGATCTTCTTGTCGGACGCCTGAAGAATGACCGCCAGGCCCTTGGAGATCCGCTCGTCGATATTCCTGTTGTACTCCGAGAGGGCCTTGGTGAGGGATTGCTCTATCTCCTGGAGCTTCTTGTCCTGATCTTCAACCCTCCTTATCACGTCCGACAGATCACCGACATCCTGGGCCAGCTTCTGCAGGAGCTGTTTGTCCTTCGAGTCCGTGCTGATCGCGGTCGGGACGGCAGGACAGCTCTTGAGAGCGTCCACTATGGCCAGCATGTCCACCTCGGGGCCAGAGGTGATGATCGCATCCCTGATCGGCTTGAGCTTCGCCAGCTCCGCCTCGCCCAGCCTGACGGTCCCCTTGTTCGACTGCTCGATCTGCCCGAGTCCATCGACTATCTTCTCGAGGTCGGTCACGGCCTTGGCGATGTTCGAATCCTCGACTGACCTGATGTCCCTTACCGCATCGCGCTTGCCCCTGACGATCGCATCCGCCACCTTCATTCCTTCGTGAGAGTATATCGCCACCAGGTGCGTCACGCCTGACATCACCTTGCTCTCGACATAGTTCCATGTCCTGTCGCTCACGGCGACGCTCGTCTTCTCGGCCTTCTCGAAGAGCATCGCGAGGCAGTTATTGGGCATCGAGCAGACTTCAATCTCGTAGAACTGGTTCCTGGCCAGCACGGGGAGACGGTCCGGCCGCGCCGCCATGATGGTGTTCAGATAGGCGCCCATGTAGGATATGGCGTAGTTCTCGAGCGTCTTCTTGGGGGGAAGAGGCGATGCGGACTTGGCTGTGTTTTCCATGGAACCGACTGGGTGTTATCTACTATCCCGTATTGAGCTTTTGCATACCGGGGTTCCGCCATTCAAAAGCCCACTGGCCGAGTTCCTGGTCGCTTGCAGGCTCCCGAAACTCGAGTCGGAAAGGATTATGTAGGCTCGTGACCAATCCGACCTGAGTCCTCTGTTTGAAGGACAATTCAGAATCGTCAAGACATAATGCATCTGGTGAACATCTGAGCATCATCAAGTCAAAGCGCTACATCAAGAAAGTCGCCTTGGTCGGGGACTCGGCCGTCGGGAAGACATCCCTCATCAGGAGATTCGTCATAGATGTCTTCGACGACAAATACATCGCGACGATAGGCGCGAAGGTGAGCAAGAGGGACATCGAGTACAAGCTGCCGGACAAGACGGTATATCTGACCCTGATGATGTGGGACATCCTGGGTCAAAAGGACTACAAGAAGATGCGCGTCCAGGGTCTGAGCGGCGCCCACGGGGTCATCTTGGTCTGTGACCTTTCCCGACCGGAGACCATCAAGTCAGCGGAAGAGTTCTGGTTGCCCGAGATCACGGAAACGTGCCACAGCGTTCCGATCGTCTTGGTCGGCAACAAGAACGACATAGCCAGGCCCGGTGCGGTCGAGGCTCTCAACGCCCTGTCCACGAAGGCCGAGATGCCAGTCATACTCTGCAGCGCGAAGACCGGCGACAAGATCGAAGATTGTTTCAAGAAGATCGGCGAGCTCATGCTCGCCGGTGAGCTGATCGAGAAGAGACCTAACCTGGATATGTCGGCGGAATCCCTCGCTGCCGCAGTCGACGATGTGGTGTGTGACTTCTGCGAGCAATATGGCGACACCTCCAAAGCCATGGAGCTGATCGAAAGGGAATTCACGAAGGCAAAGGTCAACGTGAACGCCCCGACAAAGGAATCCCTCTTGATGGCGATCGAGTACCTATCGGACGTGGAGCGGGACGTCCACGGCAGGGACGTGTCCGAGGTGAACAAGCTCAGGCGCTGGAAGATGATCGACGAGGCCCGCTGACCTCGCGTCATAACGGGCGCACGACGAATGGGTGGTTCAACGAAGAAACGGCAGCTGGAAATGGCCCTTCAGAAGCTTAGGCCATTGACATCGAGGTCTCCAAGACTGGAGCAGTACCCTACCCCTGCGGACATCGCTGCAGATCTCCTCTGGGAGGCCCTCGGGGCCGGGGACATCGAAGGGAAGGACGTGATCGACCTCGGGTGCGGCAACGGCATCCTCGCCATCGGGGCGATGCTCCTGGGGGCCCATCATGCCGTCGGTATTGACATCGACCCTGAGGCGATCAAGGTCGCGGAGCAGGCAGCCGCCGACACCGGCGTGAACGTCGAGTTCTTCGAGGCGGATGTGTCCACGGCCAAAGGTTCTTTCGACACCGCCCTGATGAACCCGCCGTTCGGAGCGCAGACGAAGCACGCGGACCGCCCGTTCATCGAAAAGGCCCTCCAAGTGGCGCACAGGACATATTCGCTGCACAATGACGGCACGGAGGCCTTCGTCGAGAAGCTGGTATCCTCATTGGGAGGGGCATCGTTGCCAGTCAAAAGGTATAAATTCGAGATACCAT
Source organism: uncultured euryarchaeote (assembly GCA_937872085.1). Lineage (GTDB taxonomy): Archaea > Thermoplasmatota > Thermoplasmata > UBA10834 > UBA10834 > COMBO-56-21. The sequence continues at coordinate 8,603 of CALMQK010000062.1, read as the reverse complement.
ATGCATTCGAATTCCACAGAAAGGCTACGGAGAGCGTTTCGGTAGTTCTTTTGAGGTTTGAGAGATAGGTGATTAAGCTGGCGCTGACTGGAAGAAAAGTTCTACCGGGTGACGAGGTCGCTATCGCCGAGGAGTACATGTCGGGCGAAGGGACCTATGAGATGGATGGCAAGATATACGCGAGCGCGGTGGGCGAGCTCGACCTTGACCCCAGAGAGAAACTCGTGAAGGTCATACTCGACAACCCCCCAGTGGTGCTCTCCGAAGGGGATACTGTCATCGGCGAGGTCACGGACGCGAAGCCCGCAATGGCGATCGTGAGCATAATGGTGCAAGAAGGGAACGAGAGGTCCGTCTCCAGCGAGACCCTTGCCTCAATCCATGTTTCAAAGCTCTCGAGCTCCTACGTCGAGGACGCAGGGGATGTCATGCGCCCGGGCGATATCATTCGAGCGACCGTGATACAAGTCGAGCCGTCCGTGCAGCTGTCGACCGCGGGACCCCATTTCGGCGTGATCAGGGCGCTCTGTGGCAGGTGCAAGTTCCCCTTGGAGAAGCGCGGGCACAGCCTCTACTGCGAGCGGGACGACATCACTGAGAACCGCAAGCTGGCGGACGACTACCGTGCCTTCGACAAAGAGTAGTTGTGTGGAAAATGATTTAAGCCAGTCCGTGCATGAGTGTGAAACGTCGGGGGACTTCATTGTCTGACAATGATAGGGAACTAGTCGCGGAGATTGCACGTCTCCGCGAGGACTTGAAGCAACTGCGAGAGATCGTGAACGTCCTAGTCAACGTGGTCATGGAAGATGACCTCGAAGATGAGGAAGGCGAAGGGTTCCCGACATATCCCAATGCGGACAAGTTCAACATCTACAACTGAATCATTGTCGGGATCCGCTGACCGGCATGTTGCGGACCGATTCCTTGTCATTGCTTGTTGAGAGCTATGGTCATCTCCTGGCTCTAGGTTTTTAAGCAGACGCGCCATTCCCGATGAGGAGGCGTAGCGATGGCGAAGGTCAAGAACAGCTACTTTTTGGACAGCATGAGAGCCCAGGAGAAGTGGCGGGTCGAGGAATGCATCAACCTCCTCCCCTCCGAGAACGCCTCCAGTCCGCAGGTGAGGGCTCTCTTGTCGGCCGACTTCTCGAACCGATACACCCTCCCCATCAAGAAGGTATACGCGGGGGAGTACCTGGAGAACACCTACAGGGGCACAAGGATAACCAACGATGTCGAGCTCAAGGCCGAGGAAGTCGCCAAGGAGGTGTTCCGGGCCAAACATGCCTGCGTCCAGCCGCTCTCTGGGCACATCGCAGCGATGATCACCATCTTGTCCACGACGAAGAAGGGCGACACCATCCTGGCCATCTCGCCGGACAACGGCGGGTACGACGGGTACGCCCCGGAGTACATACCTGACATCCTCAGCCTGCGATCATTCCCCCTGCCGTTCGACCCTGCTGTACACAACGTCAAGTCCGAGGATACGGCGGAACTTGTCAAGAAGAAGAAGCCCAGGCTCGTGATAGTCGGCGCATCATCCATCCTGTTCCCATACGACCTTGGACCGATCAAGGACGCGTGCAGGACGGCAGGTTCAACGCTCGCTTACGACGGCTCCCACGTCCTCGGTCTGATCGCTGGGGGCGAGTTCCAGAAACCGCTCAAAGAGGGCGTGGACATACTCTACGGCTCGACACACAAAAGCTTCTTCGGGCCCCAAGGAGGCCTGATCGTCACGAACAACAAGGACCTAGACGAGCAGATCCGGAAGAATCTCACCTGGAGGGTCATCGACAACGCCCACTGGAACAGAATCGCCTCCCTCGGGCAAGCGCTGCTCGAATCCAGACGGTTCGGACCGCAGTACGCGAAGCAGGTCGTCAAGAACTCGCAGAGGCTCGGGAAGGAGCTCAAGACGAGGGGCTTCCCGATCATGTTCGAGCAGCTGGGATTCTCCAAATCGCACCAGCTCCTTTACGACCCCAAGAAGCTCAAGGCCAAATTCGGACTCGGGTTCAACGATTTCTCTGTAAGGCTCGAGAGATCCAACCTCATCACCGACTCGGTCGGAAGACTGGGTACCCCAGAGATCACCAGGATGGGGTTCAAGGAGAAGGACCTGCCAGCACTGGCAGACATCTTCATCGCAGCTGCCAAGGGTGAGAATGTCAAGAAAGATGTCAAAGCAATGAGAGACAGGTTCAACCTCGACTTCCGATTCGACAGCTGAACCGGCGGACCTGACGCCTCCAGGAGCATGCCCCACTGACAGTCCTTGCTAGATAAATATTCCAGATGCAGAATTATTATGTTGCCTGTGGGTTCTGAAAGCCATTAATACCGTCAGCGCGTATTCCGCCACAGTGAAAGAGAACAGGTACTCCAGACAGATCCTCCTTCCGGAGATCGGCCCCGAAGGGCAGAAGAAGCTCGGCAAGGCGAGAGCGGTCGTCATCGGCTGCGGAGCCCTCGGCACGCACGCACTCTCCTTTCTCGTAAGGGCAGGCGTGGGTCAGGTCGTCGTGATCGATAGGGACATCATAGACATATCCAACCTCCAGAGGCAGGCGCTCTTCACCGAAGCGGACGTGGGCAGACCGAAGGCGAAGGTGGCCGAGGAGCGTCTCCGACATGTCAATTCCGACATAGAGATCTGGGGCGTCGTCGCCGACGTCAACTACACGAACGTACAGAAGTTCGTCCGAGGGGCAGCTGTGGTGCTCGACGCGACGGACAACATGGACACGAGGTTCCTTGTCAATGACGCCTGCGTGAAGAACAGGATCCCGTGGGTCTATGCCGGAGCGGTAGGCGTGACGGGCATGGTGATGGCCATCGTTCCGGGCGGCCCTTGCATGAGGTGCGTCTTTCCGCAACTACCCCAGCCGGGCGAGCTGCCGACGTGCGACACCGTGGGAATAATCAACACCCTTCCGAGCGCCGTCGCCTCAATCGAGACCACCGAGGCGTTCAAGATCATCCTCGGGAAAGAGCCTTCGAACGGGCTGTTCGTCCTGGACCTGTGGCAGGGGGAGCTCCAGAGGATCAAGGTCAAGAGGAACCCGGAGTGCGAGACCTGCGGGAAACGTGATTTCGAGTTCCTGCAGGCGAGGAAGAGGAAGCTGGTCGTCTCGATGTGCGGCAGGAATGCGGTCCAGATCGTCCCCACGAAGGAGCTGAAGGGGGACCTCAAGGATCTCAAGGACACCCTCTCGAGGCAGGGGGAGGCCTCCATAGTGGACGGAGTGCTCAAGTTCAAGAAGAGGGGCGTGGAGCTGACGGTCTTCCCGGACGGGAGGACTATCATAAGTGGGACGACCGACCTCGCGAAGGCGAAGACGATCTTCTCCCAGTATGTTGGTGACTAGATGCGCGGGATCGTCCTGCTCTCTGGCGGGATAGACTCTCCCGTCGCGGGGTACATGATGGCGAAGCAGGGGCTCGAACTCATCCTGGTCCATTTCGACAACCGCCCCTTCACGAGCGATGCGGAGGTCGAGAAAGCCCTCAAACTCATGAGGAAAGTGGACGAGGCGTCTGGGATCAGGACCAGGAAGCTACTCGTGCCGCACGGAAAGTCCCAAGCAGAGCTGGCCAGATGCTGCCGGAGGAACATGGAGTGCGTGCTATGTCGGCGGATGATGTTCAGGGTCGCCGAGCGGCTGGCGAGGAAGTTCGACGCCCAGGTCATCGTGACCGGAGAATCGCTGGGGCAGGTGGCGTCCCAGACGCTTGCGAACATCAACGTCGAGGAGAGAGCGACATCCCTGCCCATACTGAGGCCTTTGATCGGCTTCGACAAGATAGAGATCGAGAGGATCGCCAAGAGGATCGGCACCTATGAGACCTCCATCGGTCCAGGCCTGTGCTGCACGATCGTCCCGAAGAAGCCGTCCACGTATAGCAGGATCGACTCGGCCATCGAGGAAGAGGCGAAGGTGGATGTCGAGAGACTCGCGGATGTTGAATTCGACGGGACGGTCGAGATAACTTGAAGGGATGTGTTCTTGACTCCTCGGCCCTATTCTACGGGAAGGACCTGCCGTCGGAATACGAGTGCGTAATTACACCTGGCGTCGTTCAGGAGCTGAGGAGACACGGGATGGCAGAGAGGCTCGAACTGCTTCTCGACACCAAGGTCAGGGAGCTCTCCCCATCGATCCTTGCAGTCCGAGCTGTCCGAGAGGCGGCCGCGAAGACGGGCGACGTGAGGCGGCTCTCGGAGACGGACATCGAGATCCTCGCCCTCGCCTACGAGATGAAGTACGAGCTTGTGACCGATGACTACTCCATCCAGAATCTGGCCAAGGTCATAGGCGTGAAGACCACGGGCATGGAGCAATCTGGCATCCGAGAGGTCTTCGAGTGGCAGGCGAAGTGCACAGGGTGCGGGAAGCTGTTCACCGCCGAGGTCGAGGAATGCGACATCTGTGGCAGTCCGACCCGGACCAAGCGGAAGAAGACCACGAAGTCTAGACGCGCTCCAGGAAGTAGATCGTGACCGTGTCCGATTCCCTCGGCTGCTCCGAGAACTTGTAGAGCTTCCCGAGCTTGTTGATGAGGTCCTGCCTCGACTCTCCTTTCTTCCCCTCGAGGTCGTACAGAAGGAACCCCATCGGTACATCCCCCAGCTTCCAATCGCGCTGAAGGAGGACATGCGCTATGAACTTCTTCTTCGGGCTTATCACCTCGACCTTCTCGTCGGGGGAGTACTTGAGTTCGCCCCTGTGGACCCTTATGGTCGCGAAGAACCTGTCATTCAGCTTTTCCCAATCCTTTGAGAACTGCATCTGTCGGAATCGTGGCATCCCATGACACCTGTCAGTCCGAACAATCACCTAGATTTAAGGATTCTTACCAAACTCCAACACGAGAAGTCCCTGGATCTCACTCAGTGAAGTGGTGGGTCAGCTTCATGACGTCGCGATACGGGACCACACCGACGATGCGGCCATTCGTATCCACCACGGGGAGGGCTCGGAAATCGTACCTGTCGAACAGCGCGGCCGCTTCCCTGAGGGTGGTTTCCGGCTTGAGGCTCACGATGATGTCCTCCATGATCTCTCCCAACAGGGACTGGTCCGCTTCCTTGAGGAGATCCTTGATGTCGACCACGCCCAGCAGCTTGTCGTCTTTCTCGACGACATAGAGGTACATGATCGCCTCCTTGCCCTTCGCTATGTGGGGGTACTCCTCCTGGGCGTCCAGGACGCTGACGCTGGGATAGACCTTGATGAAGTTGGAGGACGCGTAGTTGATGATATTCTCCTCCCCCTTCTCGAGTATGGACTCGATCTTGGCAGCATCCTCCTTGTCTATCAGCTCCAGGATTTCCTTGGCGTCGTCCCAAGGCAGAACTGAAAGGACATCCGCGGCCTGCCCGGGAGTCATCTCGTCTATCAGCTCCGCGACCTTCTCCTTTCCCAGGGAGGAAACCAGGGCCCTCTGCACGCTCGGGTCGATCTCCTCAAGGGTATCCGAGGCACGTTCGGTCTCCATACCGCTGAAGATCTCCACCCTCTGCTCGTGCTCCATCTCCTCGAGCACATCCGCCAGGTCCACCGGATTGAGGTCGTCCAGGTGGTCCTTCAACACCCTAAGCTTCACATCCCCCTTGAAGCCGCTTATGTTGGTCGGGAGCGGCTGGACGTAGGCCCAGGACACGGTATCGTCGTCTATCCTGTCTGCCAGATTGTAGATGAAGTTCGCAACCCCCTTGAGGCCCATCCTCTTCAACAAGCCATACCGGCTGAAGTCCACATCCGTCACATAGAGCCAGCCGTTCCTGAGCACCATCTTGACGTCGTACACGACATCGACGTCCCGGTCCTCGATGTCCAGGACCTTCTTGTCGAGGATGTGGTCCTTGAGTAGCACGGCGTTCACCGGAGGTTCACCCACGAACTCTTCGACCTTCTCGACCTCTATGACGACCTCCTTTGTGGTGACCGACTTGACTCTGTCCCACGGTATCAGAAGGCTCGGGTATCCAAACGGCCGCTTGACAAGGAAGTGCGTAACGTAAGGGAGCTTCTCCTCTTCCACGATCAGTATGTCCGCGAGCCGGCCGACCTTCTTGCTATGGAGCATGACCTTGACGCCGAGCAGCTCGCTCAGGAAGTACACGTCATTTGGGTGGCTGGCCTTTCCAGATCCGTTCTTGTTCACCGTATCATGCCCTCCCGGTTGCCTTGAGGACGAAGGCGTACCCCAGTACCAAGACCAGGAATATGAGGTAGAGCCTCAAGAAGAGGAGCGCGATCTTGACGCCCCTGGTCATATTGATCCGAGGCTTGGCGTATTTCCTGTTGATCTCCTTGATTACCGAGGTCCTGCTTCTGATGAACTCGAACACCCGCATGTCCAGCCATTCTCTTAGGTTCTCAAGCATGGATGTCACCTTCGCCTCATTTGAGCAACCCCGGGAATAATACTGAGATGGCGTATGTCGTGGAAAGGGCGATAATGGCTATGACGATTGAATAGCTGATCACGTTCTGCAGGGTGTTGTTCTTGTATTTCCCCATCAATTCCTCGTTGTTAAGGAGCAGTATAAGGAAGACGAGCGCTGCTGGCAACAATGTGACGGCGATGACCTGCACGAACAGCGTGATCAGGACCAGAGGCGCATTGGGAATCAGAACGACCAAGCCAGCGGTGACGACAATCATGAAGTAGCTAATGTAGAACCAGGGGGCTTCCCTGATCTTGTTGTTCAGAGAGTGGGCCCAGCCGAAGACCTCTCCAAAGGCCCACGAGCTGGCCAGCGAGATGCAGATTGCCCCGAGGAACCCTGCATCGAATAGTCCGATGGCAAGGAGAGTCCCGACATACTTGTCATAGCCCATGAGCGACTTTGCGGCTTCGGCCGCACTGCCAATTAGGTGGTCCGGCGGCATCGGGTAGAAGACTGTCGCCGTCACGATGATGACGAATACCGCGACGAGGACCGTGAAGATGGCCCCTAGGAGCGTGTCGAACTTGCCCAAGCTGATGTCCTTCTCCCTCATTCCCTTGTCCACGACAGCGCTCTGCTGGAAGAAGATCATCCAGGGAGCTATGGTCGTGCCTATGATGGCCATCAGAATGAAGACCAACTCACCGTTGAAACCGAGTGGGAAGTTGGGGATTGCCCCCTTCGAGATAATGTCACTCACTGACGGACGCACGAGGAAAGCAGCCGGAATGTAGACCAGGTTGAGGCCGCAGAACAGGATTGCGATCTTCTCCCAGGTCCAGTACCGTCCCTGGAGGACAATGATTGCCATCACGATCGCGACTATGGTCACGGTCAGGTAGGCAGGCACCCCGAATATGGACAGGGCGGCCGTCATGCCGATGAATTCCGTCACGAGGGTTAACCAGTTGAGCACAGTGAGGTCCAATAGAGAGAACCAGCCCCAGAAAGACCCGAACGCGTCGAAGATCGCCTCGGCGTGACCACGCTTGGTCACGGCTCCGAGACGTACCGTCATCTCCTGGACGAAATACGCCACTGGCCCTAGCAGGACCAGGAACCAGATGAGTCCGTAGCCGAACTGCGCGCCAGTGACCGAATATGTGGTGATTCCGCCAGCATCGTTGTCAGCGACCATGACGATGATTCCAGGGCCGGCGATGATGAGATACAATCTCAATGCCTTCGCGAATCTGCGATACTTGTAGAAGAAGCGGGCAAAGAGGTTCATTGCGCCCCGGACAAAGTAGGCCCGATAAATAGTCTCGGTCAGCTACCAGATTGAGCTTGGGTCGGATGGAACCTACTGCCAGTGACACTCTTGCATACCTGGCCGGCAATCCCGGAAAGAGAGTTCGGCCTCGAGATAGACGGACGAGGTCTAGGCGAGACGATTCTGGAGGAAAGAGGCTAGCAAGCGGTCCGCGACCGCGCGCATCGACGGATCAGAGCTCGATTGCACCGTATTCGAGATCTGTCGTCCTCTTGAAGTATCCCTGCGGGTGCAGGCAGTTCGGGCAGACCTTCAGGGCTTCCTTTCCCTTGTGCAGGAAGCCGCAGTTGGTGCAGAACCAATACTCCTCATCGTCGGATTTGTAGAGCGTGCCCTTCTGCAACCTCTCGAGCATCAGCTGGTATCGCTTCATGTGGTGCTGCTCGATGCTTATGATGTTCTCGAAGAACTTGACCGCACGCTCGTTTCCGTCCTTCTTCGCCTGCTCCAGGAACTCAGGGTACATGCTGGTCCACTCGTGCAACTCGCCAGATGCGGCCGCCTTGAGGTTGTCCGCGGTTGATCCCACGACTCCCAACAGGTTCATGATGATCGCAGAATGCTCGTACTCGTTCTCCGCGGTCTCCTGGAAGGTCTTCGCGATCGCCTGGTGGCCTTCCTTCGTGGCCGCTCCCGCGAACTTCATGTACTTCGCGCGCGCCTGGCTCTCGCCCGATAGGGCGGCCTTCAGATTCTCCTCTGTCTTTGACATATAATATCGCCTTTGCACGCAGAAGAGGTACGCCCAGATAAGAAGTTCGCCTCATCTTCCCAGCTTGAGAGGCCTAGAGCACGTGGAACACGCGCTTGCACCTTATGGTCCGGTCGAGTCCTTTCTGACCCAGCAGCCTCATGGTCAGATCG
>CALMQK010000061.1 GCA_937872085.1 uncultured euryarchaeote | reverse complement strand
CTCCCTTCTCGGGTAGCAGTCGGTCCCGTAGGCTGTGGCCTTCAGCCGGACCGCCTTTCCCCGTACGAGGTCCTCGATGACGTGCGCTCCCCCGTGGAGCATGTTGTTGGACTCGTCCAACTCGGTCGCCCCGAGGTAGGCGTCGACCGCGGCCATACCTCCGTATGCGGGGATGCCGTCAAGCCAGATCTTCTGCATCTTGATCGGGGGGTCTGAGTGACCGAAGTTGAAGTACGCTCCAGAGGAACACATGGCCCCGAACGTCCCAGTGGTGACGATGTCTACCTCCTTCGCCGCCTTCTTCGTGCCGTTGGATCTCACGAACTTCTTGAATTCCTCGGCGGTCATCACGACAGCATCGCCATGTTCGATGCTCTTCCTGATCTGGTCGTAGCTCTTCGAACTGGCCTTCGTTGCGGTCCCCTTCTTCGCGTTCAGATCAATCCCTCCTTGAATGCCAGCTCGGCATTGAGGACGGAGCCCCCAGCTCCTCCTCTGATGGTGTTATGTGAGAGCAGGTAGAATCTCAGGCATCCCTTGTCCACCCTGATCCTTCCCACCGTGACGGCCATCCCCCTCGCTCTATCGGGGGTTCCCGCATCCACGTCCAGGATCGGCTGGGGCCTGTTCTGTTCCGTCCTCACAATTATCGGATGCTCAGGAGCGCTCGGGAGCCCGAGCTTCTGGGGCTTCGACTTGAATTGAGAGAGGGTCCGGGATATCATCTTCTGGTCAGGCATGTTCTTGTCATGGATGAACACCGCCTCGAGGTGACCGTCCCTGACATGGACTCGAGCGCAACTTGCCTGTATGTTCAGGGGGGAGTCGACGAACCTGCCGTTCTTGAACTCCCCGAGGATCTCCTCCCCCTCCTGGTTCATCTTCTCCTCCTCGTTCTTGATGAACGGGTTCACGTTGCCTAGTATGTCGAGCGAGGCGACCCCCGGGTATCCAGCTCCCGAGAGCGCCTGGTAGGTCGCGACGTCCACCTCAGTGAAACCGAACTCATCGATCAGAGGCTTCAGGCCGAGCGCCAGCCCCGTGACGGAGCAGTTCGCGTTGGTGACTATGAATCCGCCGTTCTTCCGTCTCTTCTTCTGGATCACGACCGAGGCCAAGTGCTCCGGGTTGACCTCCGGGAGGAGGATCGGGGTGTCATGCTCCATGCGGTGCGACGCAGCGTTCGAGAATACCGCCATCCCGTGCTCCGCGCACTCGTCCTCGATCGGACCCGCCACCTCGGACGGCAGCCCGCTGAAGACCACTTCGACGTCGTGCTTTCCCAGACTCGCTGGGTTAGTCGGCTGGATCGTGACGTTCTCGAGGCCTCGGGGTATCTCGAAATCGTGCAACCGCCAGACCTCGGAGATCTTCCTCCCTTCTGACCTGTCGGATGCGCAGTAGGCAACGACTTCGAAATAGGGGTGGTCGTTAAGCATCTGGGCGAATCTCTGCCCGATCATTCCGCTCGAACCAAGGATTGCTGCTTTCTTCTTCGCCATCTCAGTCCACCTCCAGGTACTCTCTGTTTGATCGCATCATCTCGGCGAACATTACAGGATCAGCATCTAGGGACGCCTTCTTGAGCTCTCGGAGCACTTGCTCCATCGAGGAGACCACCTTCCGGGTGTGGGGGTTCAATGCCTGGATGTCATGATAGACCCTTTTGCTTTCATTTGACAGCTCCCGAGCCATCCTGGACATCCGTTCGAACGAGGGACCCTGGACCTTCCTGAGCTCCGCCATGTCTTTTCCAGACGCTCGGATCGTGCCTGCGAAGACCAGTGAGCATAGATGGGAAAGGCCCAGGACGTAGGTCATGAGCTCGTCATGCTTGTCGAGGCCCGTTCGGCTGACGTGGGAACCGGCCGATGAGAAAAGCTGGGACACCCTGTCATTGGCTTCCTCCGACCCGCAGTCACAGACTACGACGTTCTTGCCCCTCGGCGAGCAAGCCTTTGGCCCGAACATGGGGTGAATGCTAGATATCAGGAAGCCGCCAGCAGCGGCCTCTCTGAGCTGGGCCGCGATGTGGGACTTGACGCTGCATAGGTCGAACACGAGTCCCGCTGGAGACGAATCGAGTACCATCTCGAGTTCTGACGGGGCGACCCCGAGAGGGCTTGCGATGACCACGATGTCGCTGCTTGCCGCAGCCCACTCCATGGTCTTCAGACTCTCATAACCCCTCAGCCTTCCGCGGGGGTCCCATATGGCAACCTCCGCTCCTCGATTCGACAGGAACCTGCAGAACCACTCTCCCATCCTTCCGGCTCCGCCAACGACGAGGGCGGTCTTCCCCTTGAGAGGTTTCTCCACCCCAGCCTTTTGGATGCGGACGGAATCGGATATCAGGAGTTTGGCGATATCGTTCGCAAGTCTCGTACCCACTCCCAGCAGCTTCGCCTTCTTCGCGAACTGGGTGATGACGGCCTTTTCCCTGGAGCGATCTCTTATCTCAAGGCCGTCCTTGGCTTTCGTCAGGCCGATCTCCCGCGCGACCTCTGCCCTTCGAGCGATGAGCTCAAGGATATCCGAGTCGATCCTCTCGATCTCCGATCTGAGAGCGCCCATCTCCTTCGAGGTCAGACGAATCCCCCCTGGAGCATCAGGTCGAGTATCACGGCTGCAGCTGAATTCTCAACGACTGGGACTGCTCGGGGAACGATGCACGGGTCGTGCCGCCCCTTGATCACGAGCTCGACAGGTTTCTTATCCACGACATCGACGCTTGCCTGCGGCTTCGCAATGGATGATGTGGGTTTGAACGCAACCCGGAATTCGACAGGCATCCCATTCGACAGACCGCCGAGGATGCCGCCCGCATTGTTGGTCTTGGCCAGTATCTTCCCGTTCCTGATGATGTAGGGGTCGTTGTGTTCACTGCCCCTCATCGAGGCGCACTTGAATCCCGAGCCGAACTCCACCCCTTTCACCCCAGGTATGGAGTACATCATCGCGGACATCACGCTCTCAATGGACCCGAAGAACGGCTCGCCGACACCGACAGGCAGTCCCACGACGGTGCATCTCACGATCCCGCCGATGCTGTCATTGGCCTCGTGAGCCTTCACTATCGCCTCCGTCATTGCCGCGGCGGTCCTTCTGTCCGCGCAGCCGACGGCGCTTGCTCGAACGATCTTCTCGGCGATGCTGAACGGGACATCCTTCTCGAGAGCTATCGTGCCTATCTGGACCGTCTGTGCGAGGATCGAGACACCTTTCCTCTCGAGCAATTGGCGCGCGATCGCTCCTCCTATGACGAGCCCCGCAGTCATCCTTCCCGAGAACTGTCCACCGCCCCTGTGGTCGTGATGACCGCCGTACTTAACCATCGCGGGGTAATCGGCGTGGCCCGGTCTTGGGACCCTCTTGAATGCATCGTAAGCGGAGGAGTCCGTGTCGAGGTTCCTCACGAGCCCGACGATCGGTCCTCCCGTGGCCCTTCCATCGATGATGCCCGACACGATCTCCAATCGATCCCGCTCCCTGCGGGTCGTCGAGATGGGCCCTCTTCCCGGGGACCGGCGATCGAGCTCCACCTGGATCAGGGCCTCCGATATCTTCGACCCGGGGGGACATCCCTCGACCTTGGCCCCTATGCACAGGCCGTGGCTCGAGCCGAATATGCCGATCCTGTACTTGACCCCGAATTCGTTCATTTCCTCACCACCAGGCGACAGCCGAGCTGATGCATGTCCCTGAGAAAGCCTGGGTAGGAGACCTTGAACGATTCGGTGTCATCTATCGTCGTTTCCGTGGTGGACACGAGCCCCGCTACCGCAGCTGCCATGAGTATCCTGTGGTCTCCGAAGCTCTGTACAGTCGCGCCGTGGAGCTTGTCAACGCCCTCAATCTCGCATCCATCTTCAGTCGCGATTATGTTCGCTCCCATCTGTTCCAGGAAGGTCGTCGTGGTGGCGATCCTGTCGCTCTCCTTGGCGCGCAGGTTCTCCCCTCCCTTCAGCACGGTCCTGCCCTCGGCGACGGATCCCAGCACGGCAAGTATCGGGAAGAGGTCCGGGGTCTGCCTCACGTCGATCTGCGCACCTACCAGCCGGCCCCCAGAGGCCCGCACCGAGTTGGGTGACACGGTGACCTTCGCCCCGAAGGCCTTCAGATGTTCGATGATGGCCTTGTCCCCTTGAGGAGACGAGTTGTCCAGGTTCCGGACCGTGACATCCCCTCCCGTCATCGCCGCAGCCACGAGAGGGAACGATGCTGAGGAGAAGTCTCCCGGCACGACGTATGATTCTTTCGTCAGATGCTGCGTTCCAGGGATCGTGAACGCCCCATCAGCCTCGTCCACGTGAGCCCCGAACTCTCGAAGCATGCTCAGGGTGATGTCCACATACGGCCTGGACCTCTGCTGCCCCTTGATGCGTAGCGTCGTGTCCCCCTTCTTCTGAGTGCATGCGATGAGCAGTGATGAGATGAATTGGGAGCTGATGTCCCCGGATATCTCTGCGGAAGACTTGTGAATCGGCCCAGTGATCGTGAGAGGTGGGTTCCCCCGCTTTCCGAGGTACTCACATTTCGCACCCAGCTGGACCAAGGCGTCCGCGAGCGGACCCATCGGTCTTCGGATGAGGCTCTCGTCCCCTGTCATCGTGATCGTGGACGGAAGGAGAGACGCCACACCCGCGATCAACCTCATCGTAGTCCCAGAGTTCTTGGCATCGATGATCCCGTGGGCCGGGCGGAGCTCCTCGCAGTGGATCTTCATGCCCATGGAGCTGCTCCTGATCTCGGTGCCGAAGGCGTGCAGCGCGTCCAACGTGGCGACGGTATCATCTGCCATGAGTGGATTGTGAAGCGTGAAGTTGGAATGCGTGAGTGCGCCGAGCACCATCGCTCTGTGCGTGCACGATTTAGACGGAGGCGCCGTCACAGTGCCCCTGGCGACGGAAGATCGGACTACAATAACCGTGGAACCACCTCCGTCGCTGGCGTGTCGTTCACATGGGCCTTGAGAATGGAACCTTCCTCCCTCTGCAGGGCTCGAAGGATGTCGTTCTCCGCGGCCCTGTCGCAAACTATCGCGGTGGCAGGGCCAGTCCCGGATATGCCTGCCGCGAGCGCGCCTTTCTTCCTTGCAAGGCTTGCGATGTCCTCGGAGACGTCAAGCACCTTCGAGTACGCCCTGGAGTTGAGCTCCATCGCTTTGAGGTACTCCCCCCTGAGTGCGAGATCGAAGGCCTTCTCGACCTCGTGCGCGATGGGCCTGAAGTCCAGGTCCTTCACGCTAGCCTTCGTGATCCTCCTTTCTGGAACGTGGAGGATGACGACAAGGTCCGGGTCCAGGGTTCCTTGGTGCAGGACGGTGAACGCCCGGTTGTCCGTCGCGACGACCCCTCCCATGTAACACGCTGACGCGTCATCGAAGGCTCCAGTGATCGTCACTGAAGCTTTGATCGACTCCTCTATCCCCGTCAATATGAGCTCGAAGTCTGGAAGGCTCACCCCGAGTGCCCTGGCGGTGGCCAGCACGACGGCGTTTGAGACAGCACTGCTGCTCTTCAGACCTCTGGATATGGGTATCTCGGACTCGATACGTATCTGACCGTGGACTTCGGGCTTCCCTGCCTTCTTGGCCAGCGCACGAACGCACCCCACCACGAGTCCGCTCCCCTCCGTCGAGTGGGGGATCCTGAGTTCGCCAGAGCCAGCCTCCAAGCTGACTTCCGCATCCGTCTCGAGAGTGATGCCGAAGGCCGCGCCCTTGCCCGTGGCTATTGCGTTGACGATCGTAGCCGCCCCTCTACATCCTGCTCTCCCGATCATAGCAGGGCCCTCCCTGCGGCCGCTCTCATCGCTTCGACACCGGGTTCCAATCCGGTCCAAATGCGGAAGGATTCCGCCCCTTGCTGGACCAGCATCTCGAGGCCTCCGTATGCTTTGCCGCCCCGGCTTGCGGCCACTTCCATCGCCTTTGTGACAGGTGGGTTGTATATGATGTCGATGAACACCGAGCCAGGCCCGACGAACCCTGCCTTCAGGGGCGTGCCGGCCATGCCTTTCATCCCGACGGGTGTGCAGTTCACGACCAGGTCGAAGGACCTGTCCGACTTCCACAGTTTCTTCACAGACACGGACACCGCCCCAAAGGTCTTGGCTAGCTCATCCGCCCTGCCTTTCTCGATGTCGATGATCGTCAGCCGAGCCTTCCGCTCCGATAGGACATAGGCGACCGCGCGCGCCGCACCCCCCGCTCCGATGAGCAGTGCATTCGTGTTTCGGGTTATGGTCGTTTTTCCGTCAAGCAATCGTGAGAACCCAATCACATCGGTGTTTTCTCCAACAACTGTCTTTCCCACGAAATTGATGGTGTTGACAGCACGGGTGGCGGTCGCAGATTCGCCGTTCCTGTCGCATAACTTGAAAGCCGATCCCTTGTGGGGTATGGTCACGTTGAGCCCTTTGAAACCGAGGTTCTTCAGCGCGCGAAGAGCGTTCCCGTCGAATTCCCTCGGCGGGAAGTCGAGCGGCAAGTACATGCCCCTGAGGCTGAGATGCTTCAACGCAGCCTCCTGCATGGGCTTCGAAACGGAATGCGACACTGGGTGACCGATGAGTCCGAAGACCTTCCTTGACCCCTCCAACATGGATGTCTGGGCTTCGACATCCATCTGCCCTGGAGCCGCTTCCTTCCCCGGGAGGCAAGCGTAGACGAGCTCGGACCCCATCCGGTCGGCGAACACTCTGGTCAGCTGCCCTTGGAGGCCCATGCCTATGATGACGAACCGTTTCTTCAGCCGTGAGAACTTCAGGCCCAGCTGAGCCAGGTCCAGCGCCTGAGGGGCGCTCTCGCAGGGCATCGCTACCTTTGCGATGTCTCCCAGAGTCATCGCCTCGACAAGCCTCTTCTCCACGACGTCCCTCGGGACTGGCCTGGGGAAATGACTCGATACGATCGTCTGCGTCTCCGATTCAGCGCCCCTGTTCTTCCTGAGGAGGGACCTGTCGGTTTCGAGCTCGAGATCCACGTACTCGAAGTCGGATTCGAGGAGCTCCTTCAACGCGTCCTCCCGCCTGGAGCCTGCAAGACCGGACCTCCCTCCCTGACCTTTCGATCGGAGCGTGGCGATGGTCGGTCCGAGAATCTCCCTCCTCGCATCTCGGGTCATCCCGACGTTGAATCCTTCTAGGTGGTCCAGCCTGAGCTCGACCAGGTCAGCGCCCGCCCTGAAGGCCGCCTTTGACGAGTCCGAAGCCCCTGAGATGCTCCCCTCGACGAGGGAAGCCACGACGAGTGGCACGATTCACTTCTCCCTTATGCTCTCCTTCACGTACATTCCGAAATGCCTTCCGCCGCGTTCCGGTTTAAGCAGGATCATATCGCCAATCTTCAGCTTGGAGACGGAGACTACGTCTCCCTTGGAGCACACTCTGATGGTCTCCGCATTCTGAACGATGGTCGAGTACTTCTCGCCTTCGACCTCCGCCTCGATGAGCAAGAGCGGCCTTCGCTCAACCTTGGTCCTTCCGACCACGACCCGTCTCGTCTGGCCATTGCACCCGACTACAAGGCATTCATCGCCGCCAATGAGCTCAGATAGGTACTTGGTGCTTCCGTCCGGCATCAGTATGTAGGCATGGACCGGGCCGGCGTTCACTCGGAAAGGCCTCGAGGCGGCGTACTCCGACTCGAGAGTCTCTGAGTGGATGAAGAACAGACATGAGGATTGATTGCCAATCAGCATGCCCTCTCCGATGGAGAGCATGGAACAAGTGTCGATGCAGACCCTGTCGCCTAGCCCAAGCTGTCTCAGCGATGTGATCTTCCCCTCCTTCAGCTCCAGCCTGGGCGATCTCTCAAGGACGATCTTCCGCAGCTTGGCAAGCTCCTCGATCTTCTGAGGAACGAAGAGCACTCCATCCGCTCCTCTTTCCATCGTCTCGAAGAAGAGCTTCGCCTCCTCCGCGGTCCGGGCGAGCATCAGGAGCTTGGAACCAGAGCCCTGGAAATGAACGATCAGGTTCTCGAGCGGGATGACCTTCCAGTTCCTTGCCGATATCACGACGGTGCCCGTCCTGTCGGCCAGCTTCTTCGCTTTGAGCTCGTCCTCCTTTCCCTTCAGCTCCAGCAATGCACCTATCGTCTTGCCTTCCTCGATGAACTTGCCATCCTTGAGGATGATAGCCCGAAACCTGCCAAGACGGGCGAAATCCGAATCCCTGCTGTCGAGCACGACCGTGTCGAAGCCGTTCTCTATAGCGGAAAGTACAATCCTCTTCCTGTTCTCACTACTGGGCTGGAAGACGGCGCCAACCCAGATCTGGCGGTCCCTCAAGACCTCACCGCCTGTAAGCTTCCTCTGGCCGCATACCTTCGAAAACGACACGTCCGATGGCCCTTGTGATGCCAGTAACGTCATCGTGCTGGAAAACGTTTCGACCGATGGAGACGCCCTTCGCTCCGGCCTCCATGGCTTCGCTTATCATCGCCAACAGGGCCGTGTCCGAGTCGATCTTCGGCCCGCCGGCTATGACGACTGGAACCGGTGTGCCTTTGACCACTTGCTTGAAGGACTCCACGGAACCGGTGTAGTTCGTCTTGACGACATCCGCACCGAGCTCAGCTGCCAGCCTGGCGCAGTGTGCGACAGGTTCGACGGCGAATTCGTCCTTGACGTTCGGGCCTCGAGGGTAGCACATGGCCAGCAACGGGAGGCCGAAGGCTCGGCATTCGTCTGCCACCATGCCGAAATCCGCGATCATCTCGTCTTCCTTGCCACCACCGATGTTGCAGTGGATCGAGACGGCATCTGCTCCAAGAGCTGCGACGTCCCCGACGCCCGCAACGAGCCTCTTGTAGTTCTTGTCCGCGGAGAGCGAGGTGCTGGCCGAGATGTGGACGATGAGCCCCAGCTTGCTGCCCACGGATGGGCCTGAATAGGGGACCAGGCCCTTGTGGATCACTATCGCGGAGGCGCCGCCTGCCGCGATCTTGTCGATGGTGCTCCTGATATCAGCTATCCCCTTGACCGGGCCCATTGATATCCCGTGGTCCATGGGGACTATGACGGTCTTCTCGCTCTTCTGGTCGAAGATCCGCCTAAGCCTGATCGTTTTCCCTACCATGCTATCACCTATGCGCCGTGCTAATCTTTGTCAATGTATCTGCCAAAGGCACTGGACATATAAATCCGTTGCTGCCAGATTGCCGTGCGAACGCGTACAATGGTCGCAATATTAATCTATTACTGTACATATGTATTCATCGAGAGTTATGTGGGACAAGATATCGAACTACTTTGAGAAGTATCCGTCCCAGGCCAAGGTGGCAAGGTACCTGCTCAAATATGGACTCAGGATTGAGAGGGACCAGGTGATGTGCGGCGACGTCCAGATCGCCGACTCCGCGCTGGCCCGGGCCGCAGGAGTCGACAGGAGGGTCGTGAAGTCCACTATCCAAACCGTCAAAGGGGATCCAACTCTCCTCAAGTTCTTCTCCCAGTTGTTGCCCACCAACCACCTCAAGAATGCTGCATCGGCGATGGGCTGGAGTGCCATCGAGATTACCCCGATGAATGCTCATGAGCCGGGAATCATAGCCGCCGTGGCCGACATCCTCCAGAAGGGCGGGATAAGCATTCGGCAAGCCATCGTGGACGACCCGATGACCTCGGAGGAGCCCAAGCTGTTCATCGTCACGGAGAGCCAGGTCCCAGCCGAGTTGATACCGACCATCCGACAGGCGAAGGGCGTCAAAGGCGTAACGATCTACTGATCATGACACCATGACGCCATTGTGGTGAGCTTCGTGAAGGCGATGAGCGCGAATTCGAGAGCATATTCTGCCATAGCTATAGCGATGGTTTCCATCTCTTTCGCGTCCATATTCACCAAATGGAGCGACAGCCCGCCCTTCATCATAGCCGGGTACAGGCTCGCTCTCACATGCGCCATGCTCCTGCCCGTCATGGTGTTCACCGGAGGATTCTCCGCGCTGAGGTCGTTCGACAGGAAAGAGGTCTTGCTGATCGTGCTGAGCGGCGTCGCCTTGGCGTTCCATTTCGGGCTCTGGATAACCTCGCTGACTCTCACCCTGGTGGCGACTTCGGTCATTCTCGTCACATCGCATCCAATCTTCGTCGCGGGCGTGTCCCACTTCGTGCTGAAGGAGCGCGTCAAGAAGATGGCAGCGGTTGGAATCGCTGTCGCATTCTCGGGAGTCGTCCTCATATCGATTAGCGACTATTCCGCGGGAGGCGGCAAGCTGCTCGGCGACCTCCTCGCTTTCATCGGAGGGCTATGTGCGGGGATATACTTCCTTTCCGGAAGAGTCGCGAGGAAGTCCATCGCTCTCACTCCGTACGCATTCTCGGTCTACGGACTGTCAGCGCTTCTTCTCCTGGTATCGGCAGCCATTCTGGGCAACACGGTCGTTGTCACCAGCACCCGTGAGCTCACATTGTTCCTTCTGATGGCGATAATACCTACGATCGGAGGGCACACGATGTTCAACTATGCCCTCAAGAAGCTCCCGGCACACATCGTCGCCACGGGCGTTCTCGGTGAGCCGGTAGGAGCGTCGATCTTAGCCTATTTCTTGTTGCCACAAGAGGTCCCAGGTCTCTGGATCATTGTCGGTGGGGTTCTCGTTGTAGGCGGATTGTACGTGGTCCTATCGAGAGGAGTCCAGTCGAAAAGCTAGATCCTAGAACCGATCATGAAGAGACTAGGCAACGCCGCGACAGCGGCGCAGATGAAGATCAACACGATCGCGGCGCAGATCTGCAGCGTGTAGAGCGCGTAGAATATGAGGAGCACGAAGGTCACCAGCAGCACGACGTAGAGCGCGAACCACTTGCCCGCCTTCTTTCCAGGCCTGCCGCCGAACCAAGGCCAGTCTTCTACCCAGTCATCGGTCCCGGTCCTCCTCCTGCCCATGCTGTTTCCCATTGAACACCTCGATCTACCTGATTCTCTTTGACATGTTTACGCTCGTCACTGCATATCCGACTCTCTTGTAGAGGGATATGGCGCGCTGGTTGTGCCAGAACGCGTGCAACGATATCTTCGAGGCTCCGAGCTCTCTTGCTTTCTTCTCGACGGCCATCAGGGTCAGACCGCCGAAGCCCTTGCCCCTGGACCCTTCGAGCATCTCGATGTAGTACACGAACGCTTCCTTCTCCATGGTTTGTTCGATGATCGCGAGCCAAATCGCCCCGACTTCCTTGCCGGTGCCTTCCTCTCTGACGATGAAGAAGTACTGGTTGACCGTTTCACGACCGCTTGGCAGGAGACTCTCGTGAGTCTTCCTCGATTGCGCCATTGCCTCGTCTTGGAGCCATCGTCCTGCAGCGACATTCTCCGAGGCATAATCACTTATCTCTCTTTGGATGAAGTTGGAGTACTCGCATTCATTCATCGGCTCGAGTCGGACGTCTTCCATTGTCGATTGATTGATGTGTTTCGGACTATATTAGAAATGTTCACCTGTGGTGTCAACGAACCATCGTTTTGAACCAGGAAGGCGATGCGATGGAAGGCGGGCATAATCCCTCCCGATCTTGTCCGAGAGCCACCATTCATGCTGGGACGAGATGGCATGTTTCGCTGGTGCTCCTCGCTCCCGTCGGTTTACGGGTAGTAGCTCAACACGCCACTCGAAACGCACCATAGCCAGTATGCTTGCCCGGGTACCACCTTGAAGTCCGTCGGGGGTACGCCGACCACGTAGGTGTTGTACTTACCCGTGGCCGGGTTGTAGGCGGTCACGGCAGTGATTCCTCCGGTTACGTTGTACATCGCGGGTATGTCGCTCGCACGCCTTGTAGAGTTG
>CALMQK010000060.1 GCA_937872085.1 uncultured euryarchaeote | reverse complement strand
TGCAACAAGGACTGGGTCATCAGGCAATACGATCACGAGGTCAGGGCGTCCACCGTCATCAAACCGTTGCAGGGTAAGCTGGGTCATTCGAGCCATGGTGACGCGGCAGTGTTGAAACCCGTCGAGGACTCATTCAGAGGATTGGCGATAGCAACAGCGTCGAACCCGTTCGCAGTCGGATCCAACCCATACCGAGGAGGCAAGATATGCGTTGACGAGATGTGCAGGAACCTTGCATCCGTCGGCGCGCGGCCGCATTCTTTCACGGACTGCCTGAACTTCGGCAACCCCGAGAAGCCCGACAGGCTGTGGCTGTTCAGGGAGGCGGTCCGCGGGATGGGCGAGGTCGCGGAAGCGCTCAAGATACCCATACCATCGGGGAACGTCAGTTTCTACAACGAGGCCCCGACAGGCGCGGTCCTGCCGACCCCGACCCTGCTCGGCTGCGGGATCGTCAGGGACATCAGGAAATGCGTGACCACCGATCTGAAGCGCGAAGGCAACACGATCGCGCTCATCGGCCCGACCGAGCCCGAAATGGGGGCATCCGAGTACTATCGGATGAATGGCAGCCACTCGAGCAAGGTCCCGGATGTGGACATCGCGGTCCTCAGGGCAGGGCTGGATGTCGTGATAGGCGGGATAGAGAGAGGCGCCATCGTCTCATGTCACGATGTGTCCGATGGAGGCCTCGCTGTCTGCTTGGCTGAGATGTGCATCGGCGGGGACATCGGTGCGGACATGGATCTGTCCAAGATGGATGGGCTCAGGTCGGATGTTCGACTCTTCTCCGAGGCCCCGAGCAGATGGGTAGTCGAACTCAAGAAAGGAAAGGAGAAGCAGGTGCCCCGGGATAGGAAGACGAAGATGGTCCGGCTCGGGACGGTCGGCGGGGACTCGCTCGCCATCTCCTCGAACAAGAGATTGGTGGATCTGGATGTGGACAAGCTCGCGGAAAGCTTCAACGGCACCCTCTGGAGGCTGATGGGATGAAGGCGAGCAAGGTCAAGGTGTGCGTGCTCCGGATCGAAGGAACCAACTGCGAGGAGGAGTCTTACCAGGCGTTCAGAAGGATGGGCACGCAGCCCGAGAAAGTGCACCTCAAGCAGCTCATCGGAATGGACGTGAGCAGCGAGGAGAAGAGGTCCCTCTCCGACTATCAGATACTGGTCTTCCCTGGAGGGTTCTCATCGGGGGACTATGTGCGCGCAGGCGCGATCTTCGCCGCGCGCATGAAGAGCAGGCTATCAGAGGACCTCGTCGACTTCATCAGATCTGGAAAGCCCGTGCTGGGGATATGCAACGGCTTCCAGGTGCTCGTCGAGACTGGCCTGCTGCCTGCCATGTCGAGGGTGATGTCGGAGTATCCCGAGGCCGTGCTTGGCACGAACGATTCTGGTCGGTTCGAGTGCAGGCCGACCATCCTCAAGAAGGTCAACAGGACAAGCTGCGTGTTCACATCGAAGATCTCACCGGACAAGCTCTCGCTTGTGCCTTCGGCCCACGCGGAAGGTAAGCTGATGTTCCCAATGGAGAGGTCCAAGCAGATCCTCAAGGAGCTCGAGGAGAACGACCAGATAGTGTTCAAGTACGTCGATCCTGAAGGGAACCAAGCGGGATACCCGTGGTGTCCGAATGGCTCGACGGAGAACATCGCGGGGATCTGCAACAGAGAGGGCAACGTTTTCGGCCTGATGCCACATCCCGAGAGAGTGTTCTTCAGATTCACACATCCTGATTGGACCAGGCAGCCGGACGGACCAGGAGACGGGCGGGCAGTGTTCGAATCCGTTCTTGACTACGTGACGAAGAAGCTGTGACGCTCCACGAGCGAAAGTTTTAACAGATTGTTGAGCATCATCCACTTCCAACTCTCGACCAAAGAGTGTGAAATGCGAGAGTGGAAGCAGGGGAGAGCTTGGTAGAGATCCTAGTCGTGGAATCATGGAAATCAAGCCCGTCAGGGGTTCGCATGATTCGATATGCGCGCGCCTTGTCGGCATTGAGCGGCGTCCTTGGATTACTTGGACTGATCGGAGTCGCCGCTGGATCCGACGTTTTGGCGGAAGCCGGGTCTGGGAATCTTCCCATTGCACCGAGCGCTTCGGTGATGATTATCACGCTCTCCATTCTCTTGCTTGGTACCCTGCAGCACCATCAGACTCGATTTATGAAAACGTGCATCCTGATTGGCATTTGTTTTGTCGTGTTCGTCTCGGCGTGGCTGACTCTTGCGTACCTCTTGCATCCGTCATTCGATCTCGAGAGGAATCTCTTCGGCTATAGCAGGGTGGAGAACGGGTTCCAGATTGGCCACATGTCTCCCTTGGCTTCAGGAGGCTTCCTGGCGCTCGGGTTAGGATTGCTGGTCAACATGATTTGGGGAAACCGTCGATGGGTCGCCCAATCCTCAGTGTTCATGGGAGGGGGCGCATTCATCGTGGGTCTGGTTGGCTCGCTGGGATACGCATACGGGTCGCCACTGCTCTACGGCGCCCCTGCGAGACCAATCGCGCTCTTGGCTGTGCTGTCCTTGACACTTCTGGGCATCGCGTTGATATGCGCCATTGGTCCACGTTCATGGCCCGCAAGTGCGCTGGTGGGGCCGTCTGTCGGGGCGCGCCTGCTCCGGACGTTCCCGCTAATGACAGCTTCGATCGTCCTTGTGATAAGCTGGCTGTTCAGGCAGACAGTGGGTTCTAGCAACCCCGCCATAGTCGCTTCCGTCATCGCCCTCGCCTCGACTAGTGTGGTCGTCTTGGTTGTGAGCAAGATTGCGGACATCATCGGTGGCCAGGTGGACAAGATCAACTCCGAGTTGAATGCGTCCAAGCAATCGCTCACCACGCTGAACGAACAACTGAGGCGCAGCTCGAACGAACTTTCCACGGTGAACCAGGAGCTAGAGGCCTTCAGCTACTCCGTGTCCCATGACCTCCGCGCCCCCTTGACGATTATCGACGGGTACGCGAGCATCCTGTCGAACGACTACGCGAGCAAGCTGGGCGAAAAGGGGAGTTCGTATCTAGCGGAACTGCGCGCATCCGCCCAGAGGATGAACGGACTCATTGAGGACCTACTGCAGCTATCACGAGTGTCAAAGGGTGAGATCCAGGGCCAAGAGTTCGACCTCTCGGAAATGGCCAGAACAATCGTCGAGAGGCTGAAGATGGGCAACCCCGCCAGGCACGTAAACATCATCGTCGCTTCTAGTCCACCTGCCAGAGCTGATCCAAAGCTGGTTGAGATCGCTTTGGAGAATCTCTTG
>CALMQK010000059.1 GCA_937872085.1 uncultured euryarchaeote | reverse complement strand
TCGTACTTCTTGAGCAAGCCCTTGACCAGTTCGTTCGCGTCCGCCAGCTTCATTCCAGCCACGGCATGGCCCACTTCTGCAGATATCCTCGGTTCGACCGGGGTCGTCCTGTCCTCGTGCTTGTTGGTCGCGACACCAAGGGATTCGATCGATAGGCCAGCAGTCACTGCGGCGGTGACCGAGGCGGAGGTCTCGAACAGGCACATTGGCGTGCATGGTCCGGCAGTGGTGTAGTTGAGGTTCAAGCTCAGCAGATGCGTGTTCCTGCTAATGGCCTGGCCCATCGTGCTTATGACCCACAGCATGTCCCTCGGGCTGCTCGCCACGTATCTGAGGTGTATCGTGAACGGCAGGAGCCATGATGACTGGTATGTCAGGACACCCATCATGTGGTGCGCGACGTTGGAAACCGCTGTTCCTTCGGGCCCTCCCGCATAGCCGCCGAGCAGAGGTCCGAAGCACATGCCGATATGGCCTCCGAGCGAAAGCGCGACCGCCGCCTTGTTCAGCCTTGCGAAATCCACCTTCATCGGGTCCATGCAACAAATCATGTAACCGTCAGAGTCCCTCATCCCGAACTTCGGGTGCAGTGCAGCGGCGAACGCGATATCCGATTCCGCCGTGGCCAGAGAGTTCATGATCGGGATGCCCTGTCGGCCTGCCCTATTGCAGGCCTCGCGGGCAAGAACCGCGTTCCTCTGAGCGGCCAGGACCTCGAGCGGGGATGCGGGCCTCACCCTCATCCCTCCGACCCTTGTCAGCGCCGGCGTGGTGATGGCGTTCGTCTCCGGGATCTCAGCATAGCCTTCCACGAGCGTGAGGAAGGACTCGTCACTCGAGCACGGTCCCCCACCAGCACCGAGGAGGCACCATGGGGGCGTCTTGTCCCCGACCGAGCGAGCCACGAGAGCCTTCTTGTCCCGGCCCTCGCCGAAGTACAGCTTGCTCGGGGCTCGCCTCAAGGATTCCCTTATCTCCTGTTCGGTGAAGGTTATGGTCCTTCCAGACGAGGTGCAGAAGGCTCCAACATCCAGGAGGAGCTCCAGCCCTGCCTCGAACACTTCGTCGGCCATCGAGTTGTCCTGGGGTATGGGGTTCTCCCGATCGAACTTGATCCCGTGTTCCCGCACCTTCTCCTGCACCTTGGGCGCGAAGACCTTGAGCTGGTAATCCGTCTCGCTCATTGGCTTCCCGTTGAGTGCCTTCTCCATGATATCCAAGATCTGAACCATGTGACTCACTTCCCCTTGGAGAGCTGGTTCGCGAGCTTCACGGCCTCCACTGCCGTCATGCCGCAGCCGTCGGCCCCGATCTCCTTGGCCCACTCCTTCGTGGTCGGCCCTCCCCCTACGAGGACCGCGTGCTTCTTTCGTTTCCCGGAGGCCACCAGGTAGTCGATGATGTCCTTCTGAGAACCGATCGTGCTGGCCATGAGCGCGGAGGCCCCGATGATCTTCGCGCTGTTCCTCTCGGCCTCATCGACGAACGTTATGGTCTTGACATCCACCCCGAGGTCGATCACATTGAAACCGCCCGCCATCAACATGCTCGCGACGATGTTCTTGCCTATCTCGTGCACGTCGCCTTGTACCGTGCCCATGACGACAGTGGCCTTGGCGCCCTTCGAGCCCTTGGGGAGAAGCGGGAGGAGCAGGGCGAGAGCGGATTTCATCGCATCTCCTGCAAGCATCAGCTCGGGAAGGTATATCTCCATCTTCTCGAACTGGTCACCCACCTTCTCGATGGCAGGCATGAGGCCTTTCTCGATCGCCAAGAGCGGATCCACCTTCGCGGCGATCGCTGCCTTGGCGGCGCTCACGGCTGCCTTCGAATCATACCCCAGAACGGCTTTCTGCAAATCCTTCAGGATCTTCTCATCTGCTGACATTTCCCCACCTTATCGAGTCTCGAGCACCTGTAGGCCTTGTTTGATGCGCGTGACTGTCGGGGGATTTGTGGGCCATTACTTGAAGCTTCTTGCATTCGGGCCTGCCAGGAGAGCAGTGCACAGGTTGAGTAGCTTGCCTGGCCAAAATCATCGCGAAATCGCATCTCAAGTTCAATTTGGAAAAGCTTTTATGATGAGGACTTCCTCTGCGTTTCGGGACTTCGCCTGGGCATTCAGCCAGCGCATTCACACGGTGCGGCGCGAAGGAGTTTGGAACAGATGACTTCGCAGATAGACTCGGAATCCCTTCTGAGGCAGCTGTCAGATGGCATCTTGGTATGCAAGAAGGACGGCGAGCTGCTCTATTCGAATCCAGCATTCGCACGCGCCCTTGGGTACTCAGACGAGGAGATGATGAAGAAGAACGTCGCGAAGGACCTGGTCGGAAGAAACCTCGAATGGCAGGCCCTAGTCTCCCTGCTCGAGCAAGGCGGCGTTTGCGAGGACTACGAGATAACGTTCAAGCGGGCGGATGGAGGTGTTTCCTGCTGCTCGATATCGGCTTCCAACCTAAGGGATCCGAACGGAGCGCTCATCGGCCTGGGGATCGTCTTCAGGGACATAACCA
>CALMQK010000058.1 GCA_937872085.1 uncultured euryarchaeote | reverse complement strand
AGCCGATCTCCTCGGTCTCGACATCGACCGCGCGCTCCATCGCGTACATCGCGTCATCGAGGACGACGCAATCGACCCGGCCTTCGTCCATCAGTCTCAGGTTCGACTCGTCGTCGGCTATCGTGACGACGGACTTCTTTCCCTCGTCAGAGAGTTCCGTTGCCGCCGTGAGCAGGCATCTCTGAGAGACGACAGTGCCCGCGACCCTGAGGACCAGCGGGTCCTCGAGCCTCAGCTCGTAGGCCTTGAACCGTTTGAGCAATTCGAGTCCTTCCGCGGTGAGCCTAGACCCCTTGCTCGTGGAGTTTATGAGTGCCAGGCCGGACTTCTGCTCGATCTCCCGCACGTACTTGTGCAGCACTGGGGTGGAGACACCGAGGAAGGCCGCGGCCTTCTGCATGCTGCCTTTGCCGTTCACTGCGGACAAGGCCTCCATCTGTCTGTGCGTTATCTCGACGCCGTCGCTGACGAAGATCACCCTCGGCTTCGGTCCAGGCAAGTGTTCATCCCCTCTTCCTGAGACCGTATGCGCTCAAGGCCAACATAACACTGGCGAATGCGGCTAGGACCAAGAGGTCCCACCAGATGTTCCCGATCCCCCATCCTCTGATCATGACGGACCTCATCGCATCGACTGCGTATGTCAGCGGGATGAAGGATGAAACCGGTCGGATCAGTTCCGGGACCGCCTCGATGGGCCAGAACACCCCGGAGAGGAGGATCGACGGGAACAGTATGATCGGAAAGAACTGGATCGCCTGGAATTCGTTCTTCGCCAACGAGGACAACAAGAATGCCAGTCCCTGGGTCCCCACTCCGAACACGAACACGATCAGGAGCACTAGTAGCACGCTCCCATGGATCGTGATCTGGAATAGCAGGACGGCCGCAGTGATGATGACGATGGATTGGATGAGCCCCACCAGGCCGAACGCGATCGCATAGCCCGCCACAATCTCACCTTCCGTCACTGGTGTGCTAAGCAGTCTGTCCAGTGTGGATGCAGTCCTCTCGTGCACGAAGGAGATTATCGACAACATGAAGGTGACCATCATCGCGGCCAGACCCATCATGCCTGGGGCGAAGAAGTCGATGAACCGGGCGTCCTGTCCGTAGGCGAGCTGGGGCACCGCCACAATAGGCGAGGATATGCCGAGCGTTGGCGACACGAGCACCTTCTGGACGGATTTCTGGATGTCGGCCATGATAGTCTGGACGATGTTCGGGTTCGTCCCGTCGATGTACACCACGAAGCTCGCGGGAAGCGCATGCGTCGAGTTGCGGATCGACGCCAGAGCAAGTCTTGCGTCTCTCGTGAAGTCGGCTCCGAAGATGATCGCCGCCTTGATGTCCGCGTCCTTGACCTTCTTCTGTGCGAGGCCGACAGGGTCTGATGGGCCCGCTCCGTCGAGGACCTTGGAGATCTTGAGAGTGCTCCTCGTCGAGAGGTCGTTGATGATGGAGACGGCTAACGACTCGTTCGCCGGCGTCTGGTCGAGGTTCACGACGTAGATCCGCAGGTCCTTCGGGTCGCC
>CALMQK010000057.1 GCA_937872085.1 uncultured euryarchaeote | reverse complement strand
TCTTTGCACTTGATTGACGGGGTGCCGTTGTAAGTCATGGTCGACCTCGTGGAGACCAGTGCGAAAATCATTACCAGGTTCGCGAGATAGCAGGGTTCTACTCGAAAGAGCGCCTGGCCGGCGCACCACGGACTCCCCAACTGACTGGCCTTTGCGGAATCACTTCTTGCCCGGTCCACACTCACTCATAGCCGACTCGTCATTGTATCACGACTGCGTACTTCTCAATCTGCGCTATCTCCTTCTCGCTGAACGCGCGCTTGTTGATTGGGATAATTAGTCTCGAACTTGTGGTTGAGACTATGTCCTCCAGGTGGTCTATCACGACCAATGCCTTCTTGAAATCCCCGTAAGTCACGATGAGCTCGAAGCCATCCAGGAGCACCAAGGTCTTGGGACCCTTCTGCATGAATCGCGTGATCGTGTCGATAAGGATTCCCGTATTGGCGGGGTGAATCACCTTGTCGCCTGTGGAGGTCGTCAGCCAGTAGATCTCAGTGTGCTTGATCCCGAAGGTCGGTCTGATGGAGGTAGGCTGCTTTGCGCTGACTATCATCACATCCAGACCAGCAGTGAGACCCTTCACCATCAGTTCGTATGCCCTGCGGGAGTCTGCCTCCCAGACAATGTACGTGGCTCGGGGGACCAGCAGGCGCGCCTCGTCTAACTGGTCAAAGGTGATCCTCACGGGCGCAATCCTGGATGACCTCGTTCTCGAGATCAACACCAGCCCGAACCCGAACGCCAGCAGTGCATAAGTCCCGATGTAGAAGACGTCCGACAATGACCCTACCGGGGAGGATCCTGCAGCTTCGTAGATCGTGAACAGCAAATCGCCAACCGTCATGAACACAAACGCCACGGCGACGATGGTCCAGCAGTCCTCCAGAAGCCCTTTCCTGAAGGCCCACAGGAGAAGAATCAGCATACTCAGTATCATCGCGTCCAGGGCTGTGTAGAGATTCCAGGTGATTATCTCCAATGTACTGAGGTCAGTTGATTGAAGCGATGTCACGAGCAAGTAAACCAGGACCGGTGATATGAGCAGCCAGAACGCAAGCTCCACCAGAACCACACTCTTCGATTTGACGGCCCCGGTCGCTTTCGACACCTGGAACAGAAGTCCGACAAGTACTAGGTAGCCGAGGACCCAGAAGAGATCGGCGATTGAGACATTCAGGTCTTCGCCAAGTATCTCAACATACACGCTCCAGGTGAGTTCGCCAAGGGCGAACAACGAGAACACAACTACTAAGCCTAGGTTGATCTCTGGCGAAGCAGTCTTCTTCGTGGTCCAGTACAGGGCGAATGCGAGTACCGCAACTAGAATCGCTAATCCAGGGTTCGCGATGTCCGCCAAAAGCGAGCCGACCTCATCGTTGAGCAATAGAAACAGCACATAGATGCCTACTATCACGAACGGGATAGCTAGAAGGTACCTGCCCATGTTCGACTTCGGAAAGATCGCCATTCTCCTACCTGCCGGAGGCTTATTCTCTACATTGTGTTGGATTTGCACAGTATATCAAGGAACCGCTC
>CALMQK010000056.1 GCA_937872085.1 uncultured euryarchaeote | reverse complement strand
TGCCCATGCTCTTCGCGAGCAGGACTTGGCCGAGAGCGTTGTTGATCTTGTGGGAACCGGTGTGTGCAAGATCTTCTCTCTTGAGATAGACCCTCGCTCCGCCGATGCCCTCGGTCAACCTCTTGCAGAAGTAGAGAGGTGTCGGCCGACCCGCATATGTCGCGAGTAGATGGTTGAGATCCTCGTTGAAACTCTTGTCATCCTTCAACCTCGAGTACTCCGACTCCAGTTCTCGCAACGCGTGGACCAGTATCTCGGGAACGTAGAACCCGCCGAAATCGCCGAAGTATCCCCGATCGCTCATTCGTGGCATCTCCTGATGAATTCCGCCACCAGCTCTGGATCCTTCCTCCCAGGCGAGCTTTCGACCCCGCTGGAGACGTCCAAGGCATATGGTCCAAGGACTTTCGCGAGATGCAAGTTTTCGATCGTGAGTCCGCCAGCGACAATCGCCTTCGCGCAACAATCAATGGGAATAGTGGTGTAATCGTACGACGAACCTGTTCCTGGTCTCCCGTTCTCGAAAACAATGGCATCTGCCGCCTTAGAGAACCTTGTGGCCTCCGAACGATCAGGTGGGACGACCCGGAAGACCTCGACTCTCTTGTCTCTCAGTTCAATCAGATCGCTCGGCTCCAACGAGTACGTCTGGAGAATATCCGCGCCGCTTTCGACGAACAGGTGAAGAGCCTCGCTGAGGTCTTGCGGGGCGCACACCAAGACATTCGTCATCGTCGGATCCAGTGAGGAGCATATCTCGAATATCTTGTCGACCGTCATGCTTCTTTCCCGCCCGGGGACATGAACAAACCCGATCATATCGGCTCCAAGCTCACAGCACATCTTCGCGTCCTCCAAGCTCGTGATTCCGCATATCTTCACCTTCATGGGACCACTTTCCTTGACGCCTCGACCATCTCGCCCACCGCTCTCTCCAGATCGTCCGCTTCCATGAACGCCGAGCCGACGAGCACGGCATCAAAGCCTTTCAACTGAGACAACTCGGCTGGGGTCCGGACTCCGCTCTCTGCAATGACGACCTTCCCAGAAGGTATTCGATGCCTCAACGCCTGGACGCTTGAGAGATCCGTGCCCAGAGTCCGGAGGTCCCTGCTGTTTATGCCTATCAGATTGATCGAGTCGAAACACTCGCTCGCGGACAGCTTCGCAAGATCTCCTTCATCGTGGATTTCGATGAGCGGCTCCATGCCATGGGAAAAGCATGATGCCGCGAGAGAGCTCAGGGCCTTCGACTCAAGTGCCTTTGCGATCAGAAGGACTGCATCTGCTCCAAGGTTGGACGCGTGCTCCACTTGCATCTTCGAGACGACGAAGTCCTTGAACAGCATCGGCTGCCTCAGCCTCGTCCTGAAGAAGGAGAACAGCTCGGGGCTGCCAGAGAAGAACTCCGGCTCCACCAGAACGGACACGCCGGAGACCCCAGAGCGGGAATATCCCTTTACCGCAACCGCCGGGTCAGGAGCTACCATGAGGGGTCGAGAGGTCGGCGAGCTGGGCTTGTACTCGGCGATGAGCGACAGATTCCCTGAGAGGATCGACTCCGAGAGCTTTGTGCCAGAGCGGTTCATCGGACTGATCGGCGAGGGCTTGCTCGTCAATAGTCTCAACATCCTTCGGAGGACGATAACCGATAGGACATTCGGATTCGACAGCAGGGCTGGATCGAGCATCATGAGAGAAGACTTGCCTCCATCCATGCTCGATATCTGTAAGACCAGGTCAGCCGACAACTCCGCGGCCCTCCCTACGAGTACCTCGGGCACAAGCCCCCTTTGTCGCAAGCCCGAGACATCCATCCCCATCTGTCTCTCCCGCTCTGTCGCGACCGCGACACCTGCGAATTCCTTCAGCTTGTCATACGCTTGGCCGCTTCTGAGTGCCGACCTGGCAATATCCAGTCCCTCGTGGATGCTCCGAGCTCGTCCCGCAACATAGATCGCTGCACCAGCGTTGAGCGCGACGATGTCGGACCTCGCTGAGTCCTCACCCTTGAGTATCGACACCATGATCCTCGCATTCTCCGCTGCATCACCACCCCTCAGATCTTTGCCTTCCGCGGCGTGGAGGTCGAAGGCGCTCGGATCTAGTTCGTACTCCAAAGTGTGTTCATCGACCAACTCCACCACGTGTGTTTTGTCGACAGTCGAGATCTCGTCCATGCCCCCGCCGTTCACGATCATCGCGTGCGAGGTGCCCAGAGTGCGGAGCACCCCGGCCATTGCCGGCGCAAGGGCCGCGTCATAAACTCCGATCAACTGATGCTTGACGCCAGCCGGGTTCGTCATCGGACCGAGGATGTTGAAGAAGGTCCTGAGGCCAAGTTCGCGTCTCGGACCTGCTACATTCCTCATGGAATCGTGGAAGACCGGGGCGAACATGAACCCCATCCCCGTGGAGGCTAGGCACTTCTCCACCTGGGCGGGGTCGAGGTCAACGGGTATTCGGAGCGTCGACAGGACATCTGCCGAACCGCACCTGCTTGAGACTGACCTGTTGCCATGCTTCGCGACTGGGATTCCCGCAGCAGCGACGACGAACGATGCCGCCGTGCTGATGTTGAACGTGCCCAAGCCGTCTCCGCCCGTGCCGCAGAGATCGACCGCTCCCGGAGGGGAAGTGAACTTGGCCGACTTCCCCCTCATCGCAAGGACGAATCCCAACAGCTCGCTCTCTGTCTCGCCCTTCATGCGCATGGCCGTGATGAAGGATGCGATCTGGCTCTGCGTGGCCCTGCCATCCATCATCTCGAGCATCACATCACGCGCGGTCTCGGTCGTGAGCGCGTGCCTCTCGACCACCCGGGCAATAGCTTCCTGGATCATCTCTCACACATCCTCAGGAAATTGGAGAGAATATGACGCCCGCTGGATGTGAGGATGGACTCAGGATGGAATTGGACGCCGTAGACGTCTTTACCCCTCACCTTGAGGGACATGATCTCGTCCTTCTCAGTCCTCGCGAGGACCTCGATCGAGTCGGGAAGGCCATCCCTGCTCACTATCAGAGAATGATATCTCGTCGCGTTGAACTGGGGAGGGATCCCTTCGAAGAGAGGTCCACCAGAATGCGAGATCCTGCTCAGCTTCCCGTGCACGACCTCGAGCGCCCTCTTTATGGAGCCACCGTGGACCATCGCGATCGCCTGGT
>CALMQK010000055.1 GCA_937872085.1 uncultured euryarchaeote | reverse complement strand
GAGGCTTCGTCCCGGTCCCGGTGCAGGCCAATCACAAGCACTTCATCGTGGGCGTCGGGGCACAGTGGGATGTCACTGGTTCCATCTCGAGGAACGGGGAGATATTCTTGACCCAGTACGTGGGAGAATCGCAACAGTATCCGACCCTCCAGTACCTCGACGACGCGATCCATCACCTCGCCAGCCTGCTTGGCGTGAAGTACTTTGAAGCCATCGGAGTGGACAAGCACCCGAGGTACTCGACGCGCATCGTGGCCAAGAGGTTGGCGAAGGAGCACGGGGCCCAGCTGATCGAGACTCAGCACTACCACGCGCATGCAGCCGCCCTGAAGATCGACCGGAAGGTCGACGGCCCGCTCGTCTGCCTCACATGGGACGGCACGGGATACGGCGATGACGGGACCGCATGGGGCGGAGAGACGCTTCTTGCGGATTTCTCGGAGTACAAGAGGATCGGCTCCTTGGAACCGATACCGTTGCTCGGGGGCGACCGCGCAGTCATAGATCCGAAGCGGGTCATAACCGCAATACAGTTGAAGCTCAAGCGGGAGCCGACCTTCGTCAAGAGGGGAGAGGCTGACGTGTACGGCAAGATGCTTGACAGGAGCATCACCGCATCGAGCATGGGACGGGTGCTGGATTCCGTCTCATGCATCCTCGGCATCTGCTGCAAGAGGACCTATGAGGGTGAGCCCGCGATCAAGCTCGAGAAGTGGCTGGAGAAAGGCAATCCGAAGTTCGATTTCGAGCTCGAGTTCGGGAAGAAGGGGGGCCTGGAGTATGCCAAGACACTCCCGATGTTCGACAGACTGCTCGACATGGAGCTTGACTCAGACAAGATGAGGGCGGATGCCGCTACGTCATTCGTCAAGACATTGGTCTGCGGCATGGCCGACCATGCGTGCAGCTGCGCAGACGGTCGGGGTCTCAAGCAGGTGGGCTTCACGGGCGGGGTCTCGTACAGCGGCCCGATAACAGCTTGGGTCAAGGAGGCTGTCGAGAAGCGGGGGCTGGAGTTCGTCGGTCATGAGCGGATATCCAACGGGGACGGGGGCATCTCTACTGGCCAAAACGCGATAGCTGGCTCGTTAGTTGGCTAAGTCTTTAGGTTCCGTCAGAATTCGGGTGCCGACACTTCAGGTCACTCTGATCTGACTCGTTCCATTCGGCTCCGACCGTGCGGCCATCGCTGGCTCGTATAGGGTCATCACGACGTCATGCTGGAACGCGCCGGGGCTGAACCGTAAGCCCCCTGCCACCTCCAATCCCTTGGAGATGGCTGTTTGCAGCAGGTTCATGCTGGCGTTTATGTGCCGATTCAAATGCCAGCCGCACTCGCATGCGAACTCCGTCTTGGCGCCCATTCGGGAATCAGGTATTCTCCCACACATCGGGCACCTCCTGCTACTGTATCTCGGATCGACCTTGACTACGGGGATGCCCTTCCAGGCGGCCTTGTACTCGATGATCTGGTGGAGCTTTCTCCTGGGCCAGAGACTCAGTCGCCTGTTGAGATCCTTGCTCTTGTTCGGCCTCATGCCACTCAAGTCCTCGAGGACGACGGCAGATCTGTGATCCTCGGCGAACTCCAGGACCGCGTTCGCGACACGGTGCAATCGGTAATCGATTCTGTGATGCTCTCTCGTACCCTCACGACGACATACGACCCTAGCCGATCGCCTGTCGTGGGCCTTCTGCTTCTGAAGCTGCCTCCGCCTCTCATGATGGCGCTGTTGTATGATGGCAACCTCTGGAAAGGCCGCCTTGACCTGAACGCATGACGTGTCTCCCTTCCGACCTCCCTCGACGAATATGCCGTCGAGGCTCCGCTCGTTGGTATCCAGCGCGAGCACCGAGCTAACTGCAATTGGTCGAGGGGATTCCTTCCTGAACGCGACGATCACTCTGTTGGGGAGGACGGTGAGTGAACCCAGCGAGAGCGTTTCATCGT
>CALMQK010000054.1 GCA_937872085.1 uncultured euryarchaeote | reverse complement strand
GCTTTCCAGCAAGGAACTTCCCGTGGAAGTCCCTGAACGCGAACGGGACGCAATCTGCAGACAGAAGCACATCCTTGTCCTTGAAGAAGGGCATCGAAGGCGTCACGAGCCTCCATTGGACGGGCCAGTTGGTCAGCTTCGGTGGCAGGTCATCGCGCGCCTCAGGACGACCATGCCCGGACTTTGTGCTCGACGCCGTCAGGATCATGGGGTTGTGGGACGGGCAGCCGCAAGGCTCCTCGCCGATCGGCTTCTTCTCGGTCGCCTTCTTCATCTTCGAGAGATGCTTCTCTGTCGCCACCTCATCGAATCCAGGGGCTTCCCGCTCCACGATCCTCAATGCGTCCTCAGGGCACTCGCCTATGCAGGCCCCCAAGCCGTCACAGAACACGTCGTTCACGACCTTCGCCTTTCCATCTACGATCTGCAGGGCGCCCTCGGCACACTGCGTGACGCACGCTCCGCAGCCCGTGCACTTGTCCTCGTCGATTTCAATGATCTTTCTTTTGGCCATACACTCTTCTCCGTTCTTCTCTCTACGATGTCGACATGCGGGAAGGGGCTGAGCCTGATGGTGCCTGACAGCCTTGGTTGCTGCTCATCGGCGGCAGATCTTCACGCTCCCGGTTTCTCGGCGAAACTGGTGCTGGTTTCCTCGCGGCCAATGGCCTCTCTGATCAACTGACCGAAGATCGCGCCGAGGAAGCCCCCGATTACGTAGAAGAAGAGCAGGATGATCGTGAACCTGAAGAACAAGGCATAGTAGAGGCTCGGGAGCACCAACTCCGCGTGATGGAGCGTGTACGGTCCCGAGTACATGAGCACCGCCAGAGCGTATCCGACAGCGGTGTAGAGTATCGTCGTCAGCATCGACAAATCGGTCCTCCTGATGAAGTAGCCCGAAGGCAGCCCTGCCAGGAACGAGATTGCTAGAATGACCACGAGGTTCTTGC
The DNA here is from genome assembly GCA_937872085.1 of uncultured euryarchaeote. GTDB lineage: Archaea > Thermoplasmatota > Thermoplasmata > UBA10834 > UBA10834 > COMBO-56-21. Next base: position 1,356 of record CALMQK010000054.1, on the reverse strand, counting down.
CTGTCGAGAATGGGGTCAGGTTGGGGAACATGAAGTCGAAACTCATGTACGCGATTGGCGGGGCGCTCGTCAGGGTGACCGCGAGCATCTGCCAAGCATCCTGCTTGCTCAACCTCACGAAATCACCCCCGAAGAGTAGGACAAGTTGACCGTCACGAGGTCGTTGAGGTACATCTCTCGCAGATAGTCGTGCTTGTACTCGTCAATGGTCGCGACAAAGGCGAACTCGTGGACATATGGCACGCTTCCCATGGTATAGTCATGCCCCTGGGATCGGCTGTAGTTGACGAACCCTTGGATATTCGAAATTGTCGCGCGATCAGACACGATTCCCTGGAACGTGAATTGCCCGTCCGATGTCTTGGAGACCGTGAACCCCAACGTCGGCCCGATGTAGTCGGTGCTCAAGGTGGTGAGATGCTCTGGGCCGATTGTGCCATTCACGAGATACACGAACCAGCTGATGCTCTGTATATGAAGAGTGTATCTGGACGGGTTGTGAACGCTGATGGAGAACGTGAGCTTCAGAGAGCCGTTGGCAAGGACTTGCGCTTCCATGTCTGCTCCGGTCAGCTTGACGTCGCCCTGCGTCTTGACTACGTCTGAGTAAGTCGAGGTCGCGAGCGCCGATGACCCGATGAACATGGCTGAGAACGCGATGTAGAGCGTGATGGAAACCGCGCGCTTCCGAACGCCTCCCAAGAGTGACGTCTTCCCTCCGATCCGCCCGCCCCCTTACTCCGAGACTGGCTTGAACAGGTAACAGGCTACCTTGTGCCCCTTTCCCACGTCCACGAGGGGGGGCTCCAGCGCGTGCTTGAAAGTGGCAACCACTGTCCTCTTAGTGCCCTTCACCTTCCTCGTCTTTGGCTCGTGCACGCCGTCTGCCGCACGCACGCCCTCGCTGGACTTCGATGCAAAATAGTCCCTGAGCTCAGCCGCGATCTCGCTCCATCGCTGCTCGTTCCCTATGACTCTGACCCTGATGCCGCCCCTGACCATATCGACCGGCAGTGCGGCATTGTAGAACTTGGACATGGGATTGTCCAGGATGTCCTTGGTGATCATCTCCGAGGCAACGTTGGCAACCCGCTTGGAGCTCATCCTTCCGTGTTCGCATTCGATTAGGACCACCTGCGTCCCCGCGGACACCTTGGAGACGCCGCGGTACTCCGTTGAACCCATGGCGACCAGGTGCTTGATGAAATCCTTGATGAACCCCACCGTCGTCTCGACCTTTCCTTGCTCATGGGGTTTCCCTTGTTTGTCTTGGCCGATGCTGAGCTCTACCTTCCCCCCGTCAAGCTTGGCCGCCAGGATGATGCCGAACATCGGGTGGGCGCTGTTCCTGAAATC
>CALMQK010000053.1 GCA_937872085.1 uncultured euryarchaeote | reverse complement strand
ACGATGTAGTTCCATTGGCCCAAGTCTGCAGACTCTGCGAGCTTGAACATGTATGTAGCCGCACCGTCTAGGTTCGTCGTGAGGTTCGTCGCGCCGTACGCGGAGATCATCTCGGTCGCGTTCTTCCAGACTGTCACATCGACCCTCGCTCCATCGAGGCTATCTCCGAGTACATTGGCATCAACGGTAACGATCACAGTATCTCCCGGGACGTAGTTCGCCGAATCGACATCTACCGAGCCGGCGATGCTACCGATGAGCAGCGTCATGGAATCAGTGGCCTTTCTCTGCCCCGCGGACTGTGTTGCCGTGAAGGATATGTCCACATTGGAGTAGAGCGCGATGCTCGTGGCACTTGTGCCGTTGGTCGGGAGCACGAACTCCCAGAGGGTACTAGCGAGGTCGAGCGTCCCGTTCTGCCAGGTGAGGTTCCCCGTCGAGTTCTGGTATGATGCATTGTAGTACAGGGTTACGCCGCTGGTGATTCGGGCAAGAGTCGAGAGGTCAAACACCATGTAGGTTATCTTCGCGGTCTCGCCAGGCAAGTACGCATCTCTCTGCGCATCGACCATAAACTCGAATGCCTGGACATCGAAACTGTCTGTGTACCAGACCGAGTGGTCAGCTTGGGACCTAACGTTGACATGATATGTGCCGTCAGGCAAGGTCTCCCCGATCGTGAATTTCTGGCTCCAGTAGCCCGCAGTTGCGGTCTGGGCAGTGAAGTTGACGTTGGTCGCGGCTCCGGTGTCGTTCAATATCTGGACATAGAAGACAAGCGATGTCTGGGCCAGGTTCACGACCAGTGTAATCGTGATATCCTCTCCCGGCCAGTACGCTGGGCTGTTTGGTTCCGGGCTGAGAGTCAGTCCTATGGCCCTGACGACGATCTGAGACCTTGCGATCTCGATCCCTCCGTGTGAGGGCAATGTCACAATCACGTCATATGATTGTATGTCTCCGGTGAAGCCGTGACCGGTTGAAAGTGTCAAACCCCCAACTACGGTGCTGTTGTACCAACCGACTACGGGGTCGTCGCTGAAAGTCGTGAACGAGTCCGCTAGGTGCGCGTCATTGGTTCGACGCAAGGACACGGTGATCTGCTGATCAGAGAATGCCCCATCGTTCATGACATTGACCTTCACATAGACTTCTTCTCCCTGTGTGAAGTCGGTCTTTGCGGTTCCTGCATCATCGGTCGTCATCACTGTGCCCGTATAGTCTATCGCAGCCTTCGTAGGGATGGCTGCAAAGAGCACGGCGATCAAGCTCAGCGCCAGTACTATTGATAGAATCCTACATTTCATAGGCTTATCCCATCCTATTCCATTATTTGCCGAATATATATATAACCTTTTGTACAATATTGTCTGGATTATGCCTGTGCATGACAAAACAGAGGTATTTCGTAGCCTAGCAGACCCGCGCGGATCGAATCGTCCATCAGCGATGCAAGGTTCACTCGAGCCCGTGATGATGACCCTTCTCTCTGTGCCCCGCGGTCGACCTCATCTCCTCGATGTTCTTCGGGCTGAACGGGGACATCGCACGCAGCTTCTTGATTATGTTCGGGAGGATTTGGACCACGAAGTCAACCTCCTCCGATGTGTTGGACCGACCCAAGGTGAATTGGACTGCGCTCTGCGCCTCTTCCGTCGGCACCTCGCATGCGAGGAGCACGTGGGAAGGTAGCAGGTTCTTCGAGGTGCAAGGAGAGCTGGACGCCACCGATATGCCTTGCATGTCGAGGTTGAGCAGCATCGATTCGCCCTCGACGTATCTGAACCTGAAGTTCGCGTTATGGGGCAGACGCTTCGTGGGGTGTCCGTTCAGGTACGACTCCTCGATCCCTCCCAGGATCCCCTTGATGAGCTTGTCCCTGAGCGCTGTCAGCCGGGGGGCCTCGGACGCCATCTCGTTCTTGGCGAGCTCCGCGGCGGCCCCGAACCCGACGATCGCCGGCATGTTCTCGGAGCCTGAGCGGAGCCCCCTCTCCTGTCCCCCGCCCTGCACGACCGCCTCGATCCTAGTACCGTCCTTCACGTAGAGAGCGCCCGCGCCCTTCGGCCCGTACAGGTCGTTCGAGGATAGCGTGAGCAGATCGATCTTGGATGCTTGGACATCGATCGGGATCTTCCCTTCAGCGGCGACTGCGTCCACGTGGAAGTAGATGTCCTTCTGCTCCAGGACCTTCCCAATCTCGTCTATCGGCTGAAGCGTGCCTATCTCGTTGTTCGCGTACATGATAGAGACCAGGACGGTCTCCTTCCTGATCGCTTGCTCGATCTTCGCCGGATCGACGAAGCCGTCAGTGGTCGGCGGTATGTAGGTGACCTCGAACCCGTTCTTCTCGAGGTACTTCATGATGTTGAGTATTGAGATGTGCTCTATCGCGGACGTGATGACATGGTTCCCCTCGCCCTTCATCCTCAACGCGACGCCCTTGATCCCGATGTTGCTAGCTTCCGTGGCCCCGGAGGTGAATATGATCTCCTCCTTCCTCTTCGCGTTGATGAGGTTCGCCACCTTCTGTCTCGCCTCCTCGAGCGCTTTTCGAGGCGCCCTTCCTGCCATGTGAAGGGAGGAAGGGTTGCCGAAGCTGTCGACGAAGAACGGCGTCATCGCCTGGAGCACCTTCTCGTCGATCGGGCACGCAGCCGAGTGGTCCATGTAGATCCTCTTCTTGGCTCCGCTCATTTGGGAAGACATGGGGCTCATCTCCTTCGACCTGCTTGATGGTCCGCGCGAGTCTAAAAGCTTAGCACCGCATCGTATTCCAGCACGAGGTCGTTCAGCGTCGCGGCCCCGACGACCTTGGCCGGGTCCTGGAACTCCTCGGGGGCGCCCTTGAGCCCCAGCATCGCGCAGCTCTGGCCGCACACGAGCATCTTCACGCCCGCCTTGGCCGCCTGGTCCATGACCTCCCTGACCGTCGGGAAGCTGCCGAGCTTGATCTTCTCCGCCTGTCCTTTCAT
>CALMQK010000052.1 GCA_937872085.1 uncultured euryarchaeote | reverse complement strand
CTCCCCCAACAAGGTCTGAGATCCCCCGGCTCTTCGCCCTGGTGTGTGCCATGGCGAAAATGTCGTGTTCTGGGTGGGCGAACTTTCGTTCCTTTGTGGAAGCTGCACCGACCGCTTCAGCGAAACGTCCGTTCGGGGCCACAACCCTTACGCGGATCCTCCATGTAAACTCGTCCGGCTTTTCTGGATTGCGTTCGCATTCTTGCCAGATGATCTCGTCGCTCAATCCGAAAGCCGTTGCGTACTTGCGGTATCCAGATTTCTTGATGAACGGGTGATCACGGCCTGGCAGGGACAAGAGATCGTTGTTCTCCAGCAGCTTCTCCTTGATATCCTGCAGTGGTTTCCACCAGCGCTCGATCAGATCCTTGACCGATGCCACTGGTTCCACGATGCTCATTCGTAGCGGCACTGGCACGATCTCGGTGTTCCCATCGCTCTGCCCCTTTTCTCCCTTCTGAGTTTCCGCCGTTGTCTCAACTCCTGAACGGGATATCAGCGAGAGTGCTATATGAACATAATCTTAGGGGAGTGGATGTAGCACCGAGAGTATATAATTGACCACCCCGTTTCCCATAGTATGTGCATCGGGTGATTGGTTGAATGAAAAGAAAGTTGAGATCGACCGCTCCACGATAGTGGTCGTGCCAGTATGGGTCTTGAACGATCTGATCAAGCGGCACAAGGAATACGAAAAGGATGATCGTCTGCTCGGCCATCGTACATCGGCCAATGTTCACCGTGGTAACTGGGAAATGATTGAGCTGATCGCCACTGACGAAGCATTCCTGGAGCGCGGGCGGGATATGCTGAAGGAGCTGATCGTCGCCCAGAGGAAAACGCCCTGCAACCATATCTGGATGGACATGACGCTCAAGGAAGATGCCGATAACCATGTGACACGGAAGATGTGTCACCGGTGTTTCGAGGTCGTCGTGGAAGGCAACTTGGAGGGCGAGCCTCTCAGCTACACGGTCCCCAAAGAGGGTGGCGTAAAGTGAAACGCCGAAGGCTTGACTGGGAACCGATCAGGGTGTGGCTCTTGAGCGAGGTCAAGGCATTGCCATACTCTCCATCGTTGAGGTGGGCGTTCTATCGCGTGATGGACAAGTTCGGGCTGGACAAGCCTGACTGGGTACGGTTCAAGGGCGCTGCATCCAGCTGGCGAAAGAAAAGGATCGACGGGTGGGCACCAGATACGCTCACTGACAGTGTTCGCAGTGCCCAGTACCGCGGGTTCGGGCCGGTGGGGGAGCGGGCGTGGCGGAAGCAGTTGATCGAGGATAGCCCGCAATCAATGATCTACACGGATCTACCATTCTACGTCGAGGCGTGGTTTGAATCCGAGGCCATGTCTGGTCAGTTCGAATACTACCTGGGGAAGCCCTTCAGGATCACCACCAGGGCGTTCCGTGGGGACTACACTATCCCTATGAAGTGGAGTGCCGCCAAGCACATCGATCAGATGTGCGGGATCGGGAAGCAGGTCGTTATCTTATACTTCGGGGATGCCGACAAGAAGGGAGCGATCATCCCGGAGAGTGCCCTCAAGGACATCCGCGAATGGTCGGAGAACGACTTCGAG
>CALMQK010000051.1 GCA_937872085.1 uncultured euryarchaeote | reverse complement strand
AAGATGGTGGACATCGGAGACAAGGACATCGTGAAGAGGGTCGGGACCGCCGAAGGGCGCCTTGTCCTAAAGGAGTCGACCCTCAAAGCGATTGCATCTAACCAGATCAAGAAGGGAGATGTCATATCATCCTCGAAGCTGGCATCCATCGGGGGCGTGAAGGCCACGTCGGCCCTTCTCCCGCTGTGTCATCAGATCCCGCTGACATCGATCGAGACAGACATAAGGATCGAAGAAGGCGGGCTGAGGGCCACTTGCACAGTGTCGGCATTCTACAGGACCGGGGTCGAGATGGAGGCATTGGTCGGCGTGACGGTCGCGCTCCTGAACGCGTGGGACATGGTCAAGTACCTGGAGAAGGACGACAAGGGACAGTACCCGGGGACCTCGATCAGGGACATACGGGTCGTCAGCAAGCGGAAGGGAGGAGACTAGGATGGGCGCCGAGGACCACAAGAGCAAAGCCCCGAAGAGCGTGAAGATCGCAGTCATCACCGTCAGCGACACAAGGACCGACAAGGACGACCTCTCAGGCAACGCGATCATGGACATCGCGCGCCAGTCGGGTCATGAAACACTCAAAAAGGTAATCGTGAAGGACAACCCGGACGACATCCAGAAGGCGCTCAGGGAGATGCTGGAGGATGCAGGTGTGCAGGCGATAGTGATGAACGGCGGCACCGGCGTCTCCACGAGGGACCTGACGCTCGAGGCTGTCGCGCCGTTCGAGGAGAAGATCCTGCCCGGGTTCGGCGAACTCTTCCGGATGCTCAGCTTCGAAGAGATCGGGAGCGCTGCCTTCATGTCGAGGGCTGTTGCGTTCGTGACTGAAGGGAAGGCCGTGTTCTGCATTCCTGGGTCCGAGAAAGCGGTGCGCCTCGCGATGACGAAGCTCATCGCGCCTGAGCTGGGTCACCTGGTCTGGGAGGCTCGGAGATGAGGCCGTTCAAGCGCCTGATATCGTTGGAGCAAGCCCTGTCCCAAACATCAGCTTGCGCGGTCCCAACCAAGAAGACCGAGCGGTTGTCGGTGGTCGAGGCCGTCGGCAGGGTCTCCGCCGAGGACGTGGTCTCGAAGATGAGCGTCCCGCCGTTCGACAGATCCGCGATGGATGGCTATGCCGTCAGGGCACGAGACACCTTCGGAGCTTCGAAGG
>CALMQK010000050.1 GCA_937872085.1 uncultured euryarchaeote | reverse complement strand
AATGTGCGAGGGCCCGGATTTGAACCGGGGGACCCCTGCGAGAACAGATCTTGAGTCTGTCGCCTTTGACCGGGCTTGGCTACCCTCGCGCGGACGCGAGATTAGGTTCCGGCCCGTATTAAACGTTCGTAGGTTCTTACAAGTGTTAGGCCTTTCGAACGAATCAAACATGCGGACGTGCATTTCCACTCGATGTTCGTAGATGCCACCAGTACAAGTAGTTCTAGCACTACCCGACGTCACCATTAGACAGTCAAACCGAAAGGCATTAATGAACGTAGAATATATTCAGGTACAATAGGGCTTGAGGAAGCTCTATATCTCCAACATGGAGAGGCATCACCAACACACCTCGCCATTTCCTCCAGAATTTCGAACCACCCACAACTTTTATACAAAAGAGGTGTTCGTAATGCCTCTCCACCCAGCTTTCTTTGCTTCTGGGTGGAGGGCACGGATGGGACTCTGGAGGGCGAAGACAGTTTGACCCCAGAGACAACCGTCTCCTGTCGAAAACACAACCTCAGGTCAAGACCTTGCAGCCCTTCGAGGTGATCATCACCGAGTGCTCGGCCTGGGCGACGAAGCTGCCCGGGACCTCCACCAGCACGGGATAGCTCATGATCATGCCCAGCCTGACCATCTTCTGTAGCAGGGCATCCGAATCGGGGTCCAGTCTCTCACACCAGCGCGCTGCGAACGGGAACTGCCCGAACTCCTGCTTGACCCTGGAAAGCAACGACATGACCTCGGGCGGAGCCCTCCTATCCCTCACGATCCTGAAGATGCTCCCCCGCCCCTTCCCGACGACCTTCCCCGAGCCGGTGGTGGAGAAGGGCTCTATCGCGACGACCATGCCCTCCTCCAGCGATGAACGGTCCTTCGTCTCTATGTTGGGTATGCTCAGCCCTGCGTGCAGGTTCCATCTGTCCATGCTGTGGCCGGTGAGGTTCTGGACGGGCTTGAACCCGACCGAACGGATCGTCCTAGCAACGGTAGCTCCCATTGATGAGACGGTCGTCCCCGGCGACGCCATCTCGATGCATATCTTGAGTGCCTCGTTCGCGGCTTGGATGAGGCTGGTGTGGTTCCTCGTGCCCACTTCGACAGTAGAGGATGTGTCGCCCGGGTAACCGTCCACGTGCGCGCCGACATCGATCTTCACGATGTCCCCCATCCTGAACTTCAGGTCGTTGTCCTTCGACGGCGTATAATGAGCAGCTACCTCGTTCACACCGATGTTGACTGGGAAGGCGCACTTGGCGCCTCGATCAATGATCAGTTTCTCGATGGCCTCGGCGAGCTGGAGCGAGCTCCCTCCAGCAACAACGTGCGAGACACCGAACTCTCGCGCTTCCCTTGCGATGTTCCCTGCTCGGATATACTTCTCCAGGACGGCGTCATCAGCGGAGGGCATTCTCAATCTGCTCCTGAGAAACCACGCCCTTCCTAATTATCTCAACAATTCCTTCTGAGACATCGATTATGGTCGAAGGCTCCGCGAGCTTGGTCTTCCCGCAGTCCACGCAGATGCCGATGTGCCCCTTGAGGTCCTTCTGGGCGACCGATGCCTCCACGGGGTCCGGGTGAGAATGCAGGTTCGCGCTCGTGGACGTTATCGGCCCGAACTTGTCGATCAGCCTGAGCGCGAACGGGTGGTCCGGGATTCTTACGCCGATCTGGTTCGATCCGGACGTGAGGATGTCTGGCAGGTTCGGCTTCTTCGTGAGCAGGATCGTGAGTGGTCCCGGGAGGAACTTTCTGATAAGCTTCCGGGCGTTGCCGTTGAGGACCGCGATGCTCTCCATCATCTTCTCGTTGCTCACCGCTATGGAGAGCGGCATGTCGAAGGGCCTGTTCTTCGCGATGTAGACCTTCTTTACGGCGTTCTCGTTGAACGGGTCGGCGCCGACCCCGTAGAGCGTGTCGGTCGGATAGACCACCAGCTCCCCGGACTTCAGGGCGGCAACTATCTCGTCCATGTCCTTCTCGCGCAGGTCGCACTTCTTGCACCCGGTCTTACGGCTCGTGCACTTGATCACTTTCATCAGTAGGCCTCTGCTATGTAGCTCGCTGCGAGCTTCAGATGCTGGGGCGCGTCGCCCTCGGCGAACGAGCCGTGGCCCGGATACATGTTCCTGAGTCCGAGCCCTTGAATGCGCTTGATGGATGATATCAGCTGCGCCAGGTCCCCTCCGGGCAGGTCCCATCTGCCTACCGCTCCGTCGCAGAACACGGTATCCCCGACGATGGCGGAAGCGCTCTCCTTGTCGTGAAGGCATATGCTACCGGGAGAATGTCCAGGAGTGTGGAGCACCTCCAGGTGCGCCGACCCAGTCTCGATCTTCTGCCCCGTCTTGAGAGGTTCGATGTCGAGCTGCCGGAGCTTCTTCCCGAACATATCCGATGCCGCCAGGGATGAGTCCCCAGCCAGCATAGGTCTCGCCTCGTCCTCATGCAGATAGATCCGGCCACCTGTGGCGTGCTGAAAACTCTCCGCGCCGCCTATGTGGTCGTAGTGACAATGTGTGAGGACTATCCTTTCCACCTTCTTCAGAGGGACTACCTTCGATATCTCCGCCAAAGCCGAGTCCGCGAACATCCCCGTGCCCGTGTCCACGATCATCGGGTCCGCATCCTCGATGAGATAGATGTTGCTATCGTATCCCACGCCTGGGATGTAGTGGACCTTCATCTCGTGAATCGGGATAGCGCCCGTCTTATAAAACTTTGGTCTTTCACATTGTGAAGGCACGCTCGCAAGCCAGATGTCCGGAAACCCGTCTGGTCATCCCTTCGCGAGGATTATCATCCGCTGCCTCTCCTCGAGGTTCACCCGGGCCACGGTCTTGGTGAGGGAGAGCTCCTCAGCCTTCGCGAGGCCGTCCAACGCCCGGAGCACTGTGTCCTTGGCGGGCTTTCTGATGTCCACGCCCGCGTCCTCGAACTGGTGCTGAATGATGAGCATCGCCTTCTCGAGATCGCCGTACTGAGCGCAGAAGTCCTGGACGATGAAGTCGACGACTTCCGCGAGGGACTGGGGAGCCTTCTCCTTAGTGGCGACTTGCTTCGTGATCAGGTCTGCTATCAGCAATTCACCCAACGTGGAGAAGATGGACTCGACGTTGTCACCTGTCTTTGCGCTCGTGAGCAGCATGGGCACGCCGAGCCTCTGCCCCATCGACTCGAGGATCGTTCCGGCCATGGAGTTGCTCGCCGTGAGGTCCACCTTGTTGCCGACGATGATAGTCGGGATCCGCCCCACGATGGCGTTGACCTCCTTCATCCAGAACGATTCGAGGCTCCGTATCGTCTCTGGGCGCGATAGGTCACCCACGAGGATCAGGCCCTGCGCGCCGCTCAAGCTCGCGCTCCTGATCTTCGAGTACTCCTTCTGACCGAGGATGTCCCATATCATCATCCTGAGGTTTATGATGAGGTTCGGCTTCACGATCTGGATGTCCTTCCTCGAGACCTTGGTACCGATCGTGGCGATGTACTTGTCGTCGAACTTGTTGACGACGTACCTAGCGACGAGCGAGGTCTTGCCGACGCCCCCGTCGCCGAGGAGGACGACCTTCTTGAGTATGTCCCTTAGATCCATCTGAGCTGCGATAGGCGTGTGGGGGGATTAAATCTTTTACTTCCATAACCGAAAACGATAGGCATAGCCAGATGACAAGAAGAGGGTCTACTTCCTGTACTTCCCTGACAAGAACTTCTTCATGAGCAGGTCGACATCCCCGAGCTCCTTCTTGTCCCCGCTCCAATGGCTGATCATTTCCCCGAACTGCATCTCCATATCGTCCGTGGCGGTCCTTAGCTGATCTCGGAGCCTCTCGGGCTTCTTGGTCGAGATTATCGCCGCGATGACGATGTTCTTCGAGTGAGATATCAGGATATCGTAGTTCTCGAACCGTATCTCGTTGAGCCTCCCACCCGCCTCGTCGAAGCTTTCCCTCACGAAGTTCTGCACGGCGGTGAGCATCCCAGCGAGTATGTCCTCGTCCTGATCCGGCCTCAGCCTCCTCGTGTAGTGCTTGAGCAGCATCCCACTCGGGGTCATCAGGAAGACCTCGTCGACGATCGTCGGCGAGGACCTCCAGACCGTGAGCAGGCCGACTACGTTCGTGCCCGTGAGCACCGCGACCACCATGATGAAGAACAGCCTCGTGTTCTGGTTTGCGAAAGGTACCACGAACGCGACCACGCCGAGAGTGGCGAAAATGGCGACGGACATGACGATAAGGGTCTGGGTCTTGATGTCCTGCTCCATCGGTCTGGATGATTGGAAGGTCACGTCATAAGTCTTTCGATGCGGATTCACCTGTTGACGGGTCAGAGCAATCAATCCCCGTCATTTGGGAAGGGATAAATATGCACCATCCGAGTTAGCCTCTGAAGGGTCGAAGATGAAACTGTTCGAATACATGGCCAAGGCGGTCCTGAGGAAACATGGAATACCCGTCCCAGATGGGTTCGTGGTATCGTCCGCGGACCAGATCCGCAAGATCCCTGGACCGGTCATGGTGAAGGCTCAGGTCCTCATCGGTGGAAGAGGCAAGGCCGGTGGGATCAAGCCAGCCGAGACCGTGGACGAGGCCAGAAGGGTTGCAGCCTCGATTCTGGGAATGAAGATACGAGGCTTCACGACGAAGGAAGTCCTCGTGGAGCAGAGGCTCGATGTCGCCCGTGAGCTCTATCTCGGGATCACGATCGACCGCAGCAACAGGTCTCTTCTGATCATGGCCTCCCCGGACGGGGGCATCGACATCGAGAGCGTGCCAGAGGACAGGATGCTGATGCTCCCCTTGGACCCGCTCATGGGTTACCAGCCATTCGTCGGAAGGAGAGTCGCAGCGTTCCTGGGCCAGCCACCGGAGCAGTCGTCGCAGATCGCATCGATCTGCCACCGCCTCCACGAGCTGGCGGTCTACGAGGACGCAGAGCTTGCGGAGATCAACCCACTCGTAGTCACGAAGGATGGGAAGGTCGTCGCGGGCGACGCCAAGGTCACGATCGACTCGGACGCACTGTTCAGGCACAAAGAATACGAGAACCTCCCTGAGGACCTCACACCCTTGGAACAGAAGGCGAAGCAGCTGGACATCGCATTCGTGCAGCTTGAAGGCAACATCGGGGTCATTGCGAACGGTGCAGGGCTGACGATGGCCACCCTTGACAGCATCAACATGTTCGGGGGCAAGGCAGGCGTGTTCCTGGACCTCGGCGGCACGGATGACCCGGAGAAGGTCAAGAAAGCCGTGCTGCTGATGGCGGAGGCCAATCCAAAGGTCATATTGCTGAACATCTTCGGAGGCATAACGAAGTGCGACACCGTCGCGAAGGGCGTCATCGAAGCCAACCTAGAGAAGCAGATTGCTGTGCCATTCGTGGCGAGGATCAAGGGCGTGAACGAGGAGATCGCCAGGGACATGCTGAGGGACGAGGGCATGATCCCGGCATCTGGGTTGAGCGAGGCAGCGGAGCTCGCCTCGAAGGAATCTTTGAGGTGATTTGAATGGCTGTCATAGTCGATGAGAAGAACAGGGTAGTTGTCCAGGGGATAACAGGTTACCAAGGCTCGTACCACTCTGTCGCCATGCGGGAGTTCGGGACGAACGTAGTCGCTGGTACAAGGCCCGGCAAGGGCGGCATAGAGGTCAACGGCATACCTGTCTATGATTCTGTAAGAGAGGCCGTCGAGTTGAAGAAAGCAGACACCTCGTGCATATTCGTCCCAGCACCTGGCTGCAAGGACGCGGCTCTCGAGGCGATCGATGCTGGGATTTCGACGATAGTCATCGTGTCCGAGCACGTGCCAGTGCTGGACGCGATACAAATCGTATCTCTGGGCAGCTCGAAGGGCGTGACCATAATAGGGCCGAACTGTCCGGGACTGGCTTCACCAGGCAAGGCAAAGGTTGGTATCCTGCCTAGCAAGATATTCTTGAAGGGTAGCGTTGGCGTGGTGTCCAAATCCGGAACCCTGACCTACGAGATCGTGAACGCCCTCACCGAACGCAGGCTGGGACAATCGACGTGTGTTGGGATAGGAGGGGACAGGGTGACTGGAACGAGCTTCATCGACATCCTGAAGCTATTCGAAAAGGACCGAGTGACCAAGAGGATCGTCCTCGTGGGTGAGATTGGCGGGACGGCCGAGGAGGAGGCTGCCAAGTACATCAGGAAGAACATCACGAAGCCGGTCGTTGCGTATATCGCGGGACGTACGGCTCCTCCTGGTAAGAGGATGGGGCACGCTGGTGCGATAATTGCCAGGGGACTTGGCACCGCGGAAAGCAAGATCAAAGCGCTAGAAGCGGCCAATGTCAAGGTCGCAAGGATACCGACCGACGTGCCCGACCTCCTCGACCGAGAGTGATGCGCGCTCCTGATAGTTGGTCGACCACGTTTACATAGTCGATATCACAGACGGAGTTTGGATGACGGAAGAGCTAGACGCGATCGTGTTCGATGTGGGCGGTACTTTGCTCGACATGGAACCTACAAGAGCGGAGGTCTTCGCCAGTGTACTCCTTGCCAATGGGTTCAGAGTGGATCCGACCATACTCGGCAAGGCGGTCGGGAAGGCGGATCGGACCCTGGACGAGGAGTTCGCAGAGCTCGACGGCTGGGATGAATCCGCTTACTGGAAGATGTTCAATCGCCTTGTCCTCGAAGAGATCGGGTTCATTGGCGACCTGGACAACATGCACCATGCGCTTACCCACGAGTTCAACGGCTTCACACCGAAGGTCGAGGCCTGGGTCGACTATCCGGAGACCAGGGGCGTCCTGCAGGATCTCCGGAAGAGAGGGTTCACACTGGGCGTGGTCTCGAACGCCACCGGTCTTGTGAAGAGGGTGCTTGACAATCTCGACCTGACCAAGTACTTCGATTTCGTGATAGTATCCGAAGAGGTCGGGGTGAACAAGCCCTCGGCCAAGATATTCATGATGGCCGCGGACAAGGCGAGGACGAGTCCGAACAGGATGCTGTTCGTCGGCGACAAGCTCTCGACGGACGTCAAGGGGGCGGTCGATGCGGGCATGAACGCGATTCTTGTCGACAGGGAGGACACCTATCCCGACGCGGACTGCATCAGGATCAGGGACCTGAATTCCCTGAGGCTATTCCTCTGAGCTCCTTCAGAAATCCTTCTTCTCAGCTCGTGAGAGCCCACCGAGGTGGCTCGAGTCGTTCAGGACCACGGGCGCGTACTTCCTGTCATCTACTCTGAATATAGACATCGCGCACGGGTCGTGCTTGATCTCGTTGATGTAGCCCCGTTTCTTCCCCAGGAGGTAGGCGGTCATGAACTTGATCGGAACCCTGTGCGAGACGATCACGATTGTCCCGGTCCCGTGCTGGAATATGATCTCTCTGAGGCCGCTCACCACCCTCCTCCAGCAGTGCCTGGTGCTCTCGCCTCCTGGGAACCTGACCCATGTAGGCTTCGAGAGCCACTTCTCATAGAGCCCCGGCCACTTCGCCTTCACCTCGGTCTCGGGGAGCCCCTGCCAAACACCGTAGCTGATGTCGATGAAATCAAAATTGGATCTCACTTCGATCTCGTGGGGCGCGGCGATCCTCCTGGCCGTCACCACCGCTCGCTTCAACGGGCTGCTGTAGATAGCCTCGAAGACCTTGTCCTTGAGTGCCTCGGCAGTCGCGTCGGCCATGGCGATGCCCGTCGCGTTCAACCGAACGTCCATCTGTCCTCGGAAGACACTGTCCCGGTTGAAGTCCGTCTCGCCATGCCTGACCAGAATGAGCTCCATCACCATGGTGTCCACTTCGATGAGCTTCCACCTATATATCGTCTGTCCGGCCTGCTGATTCAAGGACTGATGTGGATCGATGAGAGGAAGACCTTCTCGACTTGGACGCTTTCGAGTGGGATGAAGCCCAGCCGCATGACCTCGTACTCGGTGAACTTCACCGAGACATAGAGGCTGTGGTCGCCGACCGGCAGTGTGGCGTTTATGATTGCCATCTTCCCGAATCCGAGATCCTGGAGGCTAGAGAACTTCGCGATGTAGGTACCGTTCAGATCCCACAAAGTGCAGTTGGTGATCGATATCCCGATACCTCTGAAGAAGAAGTTGCTTGGACTCTCGCTCACCTTGGTTACCAGCACCTTGAAATCGATTGGTGTTCCCGCGTTGGTGTTGTTCTTCCCGCCGACGGAGACTCCCCAAGTCACGTCTCCAGTCCATATGTTGCGCTCACCCGTGAAGTTACCAAGGCTTGCGTATTTTGCCGTCGAGTTGACATATGTCGTACCCTGAGGGGACATCACCTTGGGGCTCAAGAGCGTCCAGAGAAGCAGGAGCACGATGATCACGATGACGGTTATGATGCCGACCCAGTGCTTCTTCTTCGGTTTCTCCTTGGGGGAGGTTTCCGGAGCGGCCTGTAGCCTCTCCTCCTCAGAAGGCTCAATGACGTCGTCGTAATCCTCCTTCCAGGCGCCCTCCTTGGGCGATTCCTCAACTGGCTCCGAAGCGGGCTCGCCACCGGGTTGTGCTGGCTTCTCGGGTGAAGGAGCCCCCTGCTTGGTTGACGACTTGGGTGATTCCTCAATAGGCACCGAGTTGTCTGTAGACATAGGCTTTCCCATCGAGCGCCCAATCACCACATCGCAAATCAACTTATCGACAGAATCCTCAGTCCTCGAAGCGGGACTCCAACGGAAGTGCTGGTCATCGGAGAGCCTTACCCTAACGCTTTTATACGCGACCGTTCATAGCGGGATTCCAACCTCATAGGGCCTAGCCATTTATATGGCCTGGACCTAGATTGGAAGGTTGGACGTGCACTCGGCAACTTTTGTTGTTCGGGGAAGAGGTCGAGGGGCAACGGACGTGGAAGGACCGCGGGCCCCGGTGAATACCGATCATGTGCGATACGGACGTGTGCTGAGTCGACATGCTAGCGGCTAATTATACCGTCTGGGGAATGGCTCGGTTCAGGTGCCGAAGAAGGTCGTGCCAAGCTGCGATATGCGCCGGGTAAGCGCAAGGAGCTATTGATCCGGCGATCACCGAATGGGACTTCCCACTCTTTGGAGTGATCCGTGAGGATCGGGAACCGGGGGGATCGAAGCATCCTAGTACCCCGAGGAAAAGATATCAATCGATATGCCGTCAGTAAAGGCGATCGAACGCGGCAGAGGGCAAACTGAATCCTCCCAGGAAACTGGGCGGAGATGTGGTGTTGCAGACTCCGGGCACATCTTAACTCGTCAACTCGAAATCGGCTGGAACGCCGTGCCATAGAGGGTGATAGCCCTGTAGGGATAAGCGAGAAAGATGATTCCGGAAGTTCTTGAGTATTGCGCCTTGGATATGGCGTGAGAATCTGGGAGCCATTTGCTTCCAACCCTAAATACAACCTGAGACCGATAGTGCAGTAGTAGTGTGAACGAAAGCTGAAAAGTACCCTTAGCGGGAGGTGCAAAGAGCCTGAAACCAGATGGTGACTTTAATATGCAGCGTGAAAGGGACGAAGCTCGAAAGAGTGGACCGACGTTGCATTATCCGTTTCGAATAACGGGCCAGGGAGTTCGGATTGATGGCGAGGTTAATTGGGTAACCAAGCAACCGAAGGGAAACCGACAAGTTCGCAACCCCGCAAGGGGCCAGGAACGAGGTGGGCTCGCCTGTAGTCATCAGTGAGAGACCCGAAGCCAGTTGATCTAGGCGCGGATAGGTTGAAGCCCAGGGAAACCTGGGTGGAGGACCGAACCCGTGTTGAGGTGCAAATCATTGGGATGATCTGCGTCTAGGGGTGAAAGGCCAATCTAAACTGGACATAGCTGGTCCCCCCCGAAACTACTCGCAGGTAGATCTCAGACGAGGCGGACGATGGGGTAGAGCGACCGATTGGACACTTAGGTGGAGAAATCCGTCGGTGTCCTGCCAAACTCCGAACCTGTCGTCGCTGAAGACTCTGGGAGTGAATGTATGAGGGGTAAGCTCCATACACAAAAGGGGAACAACCCAGCCTCAAGTTAAGGTCCCTAAGTACTGACTAAGTGCGAACGGGCAAAAGGAGTCCTTTGTCTCAGACAACTGGGATGTGGGCTTAGAAGCAGCCATCATTCAAAGATAGCGTAACAGCTCACCAGTCAAGATAGAGGGCCCTGAAAATGGACGGGGCTAAGTCAGTCACCGATACTTGAGAGCACAGAAATGTGATCTGGTAGGGGGGCGTCGTGTGCGGGCAGAAGCTCGGTCGTGAGATCGAGTGGACCGCATTCGAATGAGGATCCTGGTGGTAGTAGCAGCAAAGAGCGGTGAGAATCCGCTCAGCCGTAGGGGCAAGGGTTCCTCGACAATGTTCGTCAGTCGAGGGTTAGTCGATCCTAAGGTGTCTCTTAATCGAAGCCACCGAAAGGGCAAGCAGGTTAATATTCCTGCACCATTGCAGTCTCTGCGCGCACTCGGACGCATCTGGGTAAGCGGAGCAGGAGCGCCAATCTGTTCAAGTGTATATCCTGGGGAAGAACCGTAACGGTGAGAACCTGGGGAAAGCATCAGTAGGAGGGCGTAGGCCCTCTTCCGCCTATCCCCGGTGCCCGTGAAAAGGAGTGCGCTAAACAACTGTGATGTTCGTACCAAGATCCGACACAGGTGCCCCTAGTTGAGAAGACTAAGGCTTGTCGGCGTTAATTGACGCGAGGGAACTCGGCAAATTAGCCACGTAACTTCGGGAGAAGTGGTGCCAGCTCAGTGATGAGCTGGTTGCAATGACAAGGGAGCCCCGACTGTTTAACCAAAACAAAGGTGGCAGCTAGTCCGAAAGGATGCGTATTGCCGCTGAAACCTGCCCAGTGACGGTATCTGAAAACCCTTTTCAAGGGGAAGAAGGACCGTTAAACGGCGGGGGTAACTATGACCCTCTTAAGGTGACTGCGTTGCCTTAAACAAATTCGGCCATATGCTGGGACGCCTGAGTATCTCACACTACTCTTAGAAGAGTGAAAATGTGTGAGTGCAGGTAATCAGCAGGAAAGGCCAGATCGATGATCTGGAATCCTCAGAGACTATACGCCGAACACTCATGCCTGAGTGAAGATATAGTCCGACCCTCATGGCGACATGAGGAGGTCTCGAGAAATCGTGGCCCGCCTCCGAGAGATCGGAGGTCGCAGAAGTAACAGAAGTGAGCGTAATACCTTGTCGCTTAATTGGCGACTTGCATGAAGGCCCAACGAGAGCTCTACTGTCCCCGCGTCGAAGCCGGTGAAACCTACTTTAACGGAGCACTGTCCGTTATCTTCCAGCTGAAAGCGAAGACCCCGTGGAGCTTTACTGCAACCTGTCGTTGTGTTATGAGCCTGATTGTGTAGTGTAGGCGGGAGGCGTTACCAGGGCGTGCCGCTAGGTACGTTCCGAGCCGACGATGAAACACCGCCCTTTTGGACTTGTATCACTTACGTCTTCGGGCGGACACCGGTAGGTGGGCAGTTTGGGTGGGGCGCCACGCCCTCAAAAAGGTAACAAGGGCGCCCAAAGGTCGGCTCAGGTAGGTCAGAAATCTACCGTCGAGTGCAAGGGCATAAGCCGGCTTGACGTGGTTCCGCCCAACAAGGAACCACGATGAGAAATCAGGGCCTAGCGAACCACTGTGCCTCACAAATGGGGGCCAGTGATTACAGAGAAGTTACCCCGGGGATAACTGAGTCGTCTCCAGCAAGAGTTCATATCGACCTGGAGGCTTGCTACTTCGCCGTCGGTTCTTCCTATCCTGGTGGTGCAGCAGCTGCCAAGGGTGGGGTTGTTCGCCCATTAAAAGGGATCGTGAACTGGGTTCAGACCGTCGTGAGACAGGTTTGTTGCTTTTTGCTGGAAGTGTTTTGATGCCTGACGGGAAGGATCCCTTAGTACGAGAGGAACGGGGTTTCGTCGCCACTAGTCTATCAGTTGTCTGGCAAGGCAATGCTGAGCAGCCACGCGATAATGGATAAAAGCTGAAAGCATCTAAGCTTGAAGCCACCCCGAAAACGAGGCATCTTACGACCGCCATTACATGATGGCGTTGATAGAGCCGGGATGTAAGTGTCAAGGTAAGCCGAGACATTCAGTCCGCGGCCACTAACCGTCGTAGTCGCTAAACAACATGCCGATTTGGTAGTTTCGGCTCAGCCGTTATACGTATCGCACATGAAACCCTGCTGTATCCTTCCACACTATCCATTTTCATTTCTATGAGCTCGGGCGCTATTCTCCGAAGCCATCGAACTCATCCCGGGAGAGCACGATCAGAATCACGGCCGCGAGCCCAAGGAACGCGCCGACCAGGAATCCGTAAGCGACCATCCCTAGGATCGCCCAGGTCAAAGATCGCTTGTACTTCGTACGGAGGCGGGCGTCCATGCCCCCGACTATGGAGAGGAATCCAAATGGGATCGCCACCAATCCGAGCAGTATCTGAAGACCCGAGGAAGTGGTCGAGTAATCTATCAGTGTGGATCCTCCAGCAATCAGGACGATGCCCTGCACGATCCCCAGGAACCCCGCAACAATTGCACAAGTGCCTCCGAGCATCGGATTCGGGTTGGGTCCTAGGCGACGGGATTCCCTGGTCCCGAAGATCGGTGGGACAGGGGTCAACACCGCACGCGGAACATCGAGCCTTTCGCTTGATGAGCGTATGGGACGGGGCACTCTTCGGACCGGGGTGCTGAAATCCTGAACAGGAGCAGGAAGCCGAGCATCATTTGCCGTGGGCTCCTGCGCTGCGCGCTTCCTGAATTCCTCAGTGAGCTCCTGGCCACAACTACCGCAATAGACCGCATATGATGGATTTGTCGCACCACACTGAGGACACTCTGCCATTCCCGCACCTCAGATGCACATAACAAGTCGGCGGAATATAACAGTTCTTGGTCTCGTCGAGAAACAAGGACTCACAGATCCACGTTGGCCAGCCAGAAAAGGAGAATCGCCGCCAAACCCAGGATGAACCCGTACGCCCCGCCCCCGAGCATCCCCAGACCCGCGCCGAGGAGCACAGGCGTGAGGTGTGCTCTGGGCCTGAGCGCGTATACACCGCCCGCGATCGCAACCACTCCGAACATGACCAGCAGGATGCCACAGAAGGTAACCAGGCTCTCAGTCGCACTTGGCAAGAATGAGAACAGATGGTTTCGGGTGAGGAGTCCTTCAACTCCGTTTACGATGGACAGGACACCTGCGATAATCGTGAGTATGGCCCCGAGCTCGAGGAAGATATCCCGTCGATCTCTATGGAAAGGTTCCGTCATGTCGACTGTCCCAGCTTAGTGAACCGGTATTCAGCAATAACTCTTTTCTCGATGGTTGGTGCCCGGGTCGACCTGGACTGGACCGAGGTCGGCGTGGTCCTATTCTTCGAACTCGTCCCTCGACAGGGCGACCAGCACGAGAGCGATCAGGCTCATCAGAAGACCGATGGCGAACGGCCCAACCGCCAACATCCCCGCAATTGTCGCGATCACGGTCAACGTGAATGACCTCCTCTTGCATGCCACATATGCTCCAGCGATGACGATCGTACCCAATACGAGCTCAAACATGCCGCAGAGGAGGAGCAGACCGGAGAGGTCGATTGGAAGATCCGTTACCGGAGCCTGCATCGTGAGATCCCGTGCCGCCATTACGAGCTCCGAGATGCCCGCCCC
>CALMQK010000049.1 GCA_937872085.1 uncultured euryarchaeote | reverse complement strand
ATCCAAGATATGCGCTCTGAGAGGTGATTCAGTATTCCCCTGCGGGGTCATGCCCACTGAGGACAAGACGGTAAGACCTGAGACTACCATTAGAAGGACGATTGCGAACGAGAGCAATCTTCGAGACATTGTTACCCCTAGATCATGGCGTATGTTATTCCGACCAGCGCCAGCCCGACGACTATCATTATGAACATTCTGATGACTTCTTCGACTTGGATGGGTCTTTTAGTCTTGATCTGCTTGATGACATAATTAACCGGGATCATCAGGATCCCAAGCGTCAGGAAGAGTGGAATCAGATAGAGCAATTGAGATGCTTGTGGGCTGAGAGTCGAAAGAGGGGTAGTCCCGGTCAGATAATCATAGAATTGATCGAGAGTCAGAGCTATGCTGCCTTGGTAAATGTCCCTGGTTGTCGGCTGATTATGGAACATCTGAAACACTAGACCCGTTGGAGTAACGGCCCATGTCCAATCGGCTGACACCTGAGTTGGTAAACCGACTACGAATCCAGGCCACTTTGTGTAAGAGGCGGGCAGGGTCTTGTCTGCCGCGAGTGGGATGGTCCAGACCATCTCCTGCGCCAACGTCGCGCTCGTCAACTGATAGGCTATCAACATTACGGCTGCCCTGTCTGGCACGTACTCCGCGTAGGCGTTGCCCACTCCTCCGGTGATGACGTGGGTGGACGTCATGTTAGTTGTGAAGTTGAGACTGGATGAAAAAGCAGAATATGTGTAGGCGGTTGCGAAGTAGCTCCAGTAAGTGCCGCTAGCACTGCTGTTCGCGCACTCTATCCACATATACCACATGTTGTTGACCAGGATGACTGCTGGATTCGCCATCCAATAACGGATGCTCGAAGTGGTGACGCTGTGATGCAAAACAGCTTGTCCACCATTAGCTATCGTCCAATTCAGTTTGTCGTGAGAGGTCCAGAGATAGAGGTTGCCGACTGGAGCTGAGTTGTTATGAGCGAAGCAATAGAATACTCCACTGTACTGGACGACATAGGGGAATCTTATATTCTGCATGACTCTGACTGGCGTGGTGTGCGTGGTGTAGTTGGCATTCGTTGTATGAGTATACCACAGATTGTTGTATCCATTAGCGCCATAGGTAGTCCCCGAAGTGAACCATTCATCTATCCAGCCCGTCGTCGTATTGTAGATCATGGATGGCTCGCTAGATATGGCATTTATAACTGGATTGTTGTAAGCTGGAACGACGACGATACTTGTGGCAGTACCCACATTCGCAACGGCTCCGGCCTCCTGAGCTGATGTGACCATTGGGAGGAAGCCCAGAACTGCCATTATCCCTACAATCGCCAATGCCATGACCTTGCTGCTGTTCATGTTTCGCTAGTCTCCTTCATTCGCTTTTCCAGACCATCCG
>CALMQK010000048.1 GCA_937872085.1 uncultured euryarchaeote | reverse complement strand
ACATCTTGCCAGTCCTGCAGAAGCCCGTCTGTATCTCATCCGCGATCAGGAGCAGAGCGTTCTGGTCGCATATGCGTCTGACCTCCTTCATGTAGCCCGCGGGCGGGACGATTATCCCGCCCTCCCCCTGGATGGGCTCGATGAGCAATCCGGCAGGCGCAGCCAGTCCAGTGTCATTGTCCTTGATGATATGCTCAAGGTAGTGGACGCAGGCCAGGCCGCATTCCGGGTGCTTCATGCCGAACGGGCACCTGTAGCAGTACGGATACGGAGCGAAGTATATCTCGGGAACGCCTGGAAGGTAGTTCGCCTTGGCAGCTCGCTTCGCTGTCAGAGACAGCGAGACTCCAGAAACACCGTGCCAACCACCTTCGAAGGAGATTATTCCTGGCTTCTTCGTGTGAAACTTCGTGAGCTTGATCGCGGCTTCGACCGCGTCGGCACCTGTCGGTCCACACATCAGGACCTTCGAGCTACCCTTCAATTGTCCCGGAGCGAGCTCCACCAGCTTCCTTGAAAGAGCGACTCTGGGCGCGGATGGGAAGTCGAGGCCATGAGCGAACTTCTCGGCTTGTTTCTTGATGGCGAGGACGACCTCTGGGTTCGAGTGGCCCACGTTGAGCGCCCCGACCCCTCCACTGAAATCGATGAAGATGTTCCCATCGAGATCCTCGACGGTCGCTCCGAGGCCTCTCGACATGGCCAGGGGCACCTGGTTCGGATAGACCAGCGCGTTCGAGTCGTACCTTCTCTGCTCTTCGAGCAGGGACGCCGACTTCGGGCCCGGGATCTTCTCGGACACCCTCAGCGCTCCCTGAAGGTTGTACTTGTGGAAATCGTCCTTCACCAAGGATAGCTCACCTGCTACCTGAATGCAGATAATGGCTAATACGGTTGCGACAGGACGTCTAGGTTCACGACCGGCCATCTGCACTTGGAGCATGCTGGGCTTCTGCGACTCCGTGTCGATCGAGCCCAGGCTTCCCGAGCCCGGCGAAGCTTCTTTCCAACAGAGTGCTCGTGGGAACGGCCAGTGTTCGCCAACGATGAATGGAGACCCGATCGCTCCGTCCATAACTGATATGATATACATCCGCAATATGCCCCACAGGCTCGAACATGAAACCAGCACTACTCGTCCAGGATATCCAGAATTTCTGGTTGTACGACCCTGACAGCAACCAGGAATTGAGGAAATCCGTGGAGAAGCGCTTGGATGTCATCAACGAGGCGATCGCCTGGTTCAGGAAGAGCAAGCTTCCTATCATCGTTGGGTATACCGTGGACAAGGAGCAGGGATTGCTGCCTGGCACAAAGCCTTTCGAAGTTCCGAAGACGGTCAGTATCAATGAGACCGACCTCAAGGTCACGAAGCTCCATGCAAGCGCCTTTGGCAATCCTGAGCTGGGAGCCATGCTCCGGAATGAAGGGTGCGACACTCTGGTGATCGTGGGGCTGAGTGCGAGCGGGTGTGTACTGGCGACCTATTTCGGCGCCTTTGACTGGGATATCCGTCCTTACCTGATTCAGGGTGGCGTGGCGTCTCACAACGAGGAGCATGTGAGGTTCGCGGAAGAAATCTGCGATACCCTGAAAGTCCAATCGCTCGAGCAACTCGTGCGTTCAACGGTCAGCCGTTGAACACTCCCCTGGTCCGACTCTGGTTCCACCCTGTGCGACAGCCCTCTGATCGAGGAATAACAAGACTTCTGGATTCACACACTGCTTCATGCGAAGGAAGTTCTTAATCCACAGGCGACGATTCGGTCACGGCCGGCGCATAGGTCGCCATCGTGACTTGAACGGGAGGGGAACAAGGATGTCAGAGGAACGAAGAGATCTCAAGTCTAGACTTAGAGAGGTCTGTCTCAAGAAAGGGGCCGTCGTTTTTGGAGTCGCATCAGTCGCTGATGTCGATTCCCTCCCGAGGGTAAGAATAGGACCAGCGATGAAGTCCTTGCTTGGGACGAAGCTCAACTACACCAAGAAACCATCAGAGGCGATGCCCGATGCCAAGAGCGTCGTCGTCTTTGGGATACTGTCGACCGACGACTCATGTGAGCTTGGAATCCGCTTGGAGGACGGAGAGTACGATTGGCCAGGATACTATCCCCTGAACTGGATACGCCGCGACGCCGCGCGAGTCCTCGAAAAGGAGGGATACAGAGTCGTCTATCCGTATGAGGCGTCTTCGCCAGATTCCTACAAGCGGGTCTTCAGGCTAGCGGGGATAGGCGCCTTCGGCAAGAATGCGCTCATAATCTCGCCCAAATACGGCCCTTGGCTCAGATTCAACTACTTATTGACAAATGCCGAACTTGAACCTGACGAGCCGTTTGAGAAGGACCTCTGCAAGGACTGCAGTCTATGCGTCAAGGCATGCCCCGTCGGCGCCCTGAAACCCTATGTCGTGGATCCCGAGCGATGTCTGGTCGGCGTGCATATCCGCTCGACGATACCGAAGCGTCTGCGGCCGGTGCTTGATCGGCACGAACCTCAGCTGACGCCCGTTACTCACGTCATGTGCACGAGATGCCAAATCGTGTGCCCGTACACATCTGCTTCGCGGCGCAAGAATGTGATCGGCTTGGTGCAACGGCCCTCTGACTGAAGAACCGCCAAACCGCGATGTTCAAACCCTCTGGGCTCAAAAGCGAACGTCATCGACCGTGAATGAACACCCCGGATCGAGACAATAAGGTGGCGCGAAGGT
>CALMQK010000047.1 GCA_937872085.1 uncultured euryarchaeote | reverse complement strand
ACATCGAGGGCGTTCTCCAACGACAGGATGGGACCGTTCCTGAAGAAGCTGTGCAAGGTGAGCGGCATGGAGATGGCGCTCCCGATGAACACCGGCGCTGAGGCAGTCGAGACATCGATCAAGCTCGCCCGGAGATACGCGCATCAGAAGAGAGGCCTCCCCGAGAACGAAGGAGAGATAATAGTCTGCGAGAACAACTTCCACGGTAGGACCACCACCATCGTAGGTTTCTCGAGCGACCCGGGCTCGAGGAAGGGCTTCGGGCCGTTCACGCCTGGATTCGTCATCATCCCATACAATGACGTCCCGGCTTTCAAGAAAGCGATCAACTCCAAGACCATCGGCATCTTGGTAGAACCGATCCAGGGGGAGGCGGGCATCTTCGTTCCAGATGAAGGTTACCTCGCTGAGCTCAGAAGGATTTGCACCGAGAAGGGCATTCTCCTGATAATGGACGAGATACAGACTGGGTTCGCGAGGACCGGAAAGATGTTCTGTTTCCAGCACGAGAACGCGAAGCCAGACATCCTCTGTGTCGGGAAAGCGCTCGGCGGCGGGCTCTATCCGGTCTCCGCTTCGCTGTCCAGCCGGGAGATCATGAGCGTCTTCACGCCCGGAAGCCACGGAAGCACTTTCGGAGGGAACCCGTTGGCCGCCGCGATAGGGGATGCCTCACTGGATGTCCTAGTGGGGGAGAAGCTGGCTGACAGGTCGAGGGATATGGGAGCCTACTTCCTGAAGGGACTGAAGGGCATCAAGTCGAAGAAGATCAAGGCGATCAGAGCCAAAGGTCTCCTACTAGGCGTTGAGTTCCGTCTCGGGCCAGGCGAGACCGTCCGGCCGATCTGTGAGAGGCTCATGAAGAAGGGCGTGCTCGCCAAGGACACCCACGAGAAGACGGTCAGGTTCGCCCCGCCCTTGGTCATCTCGAAGGAAGAGGTCGATTGGGCGATGGCGAGGATCAAGGAAGTGTTTGAGAGCGTCTGATCCTACCCAATCAGCGCCTGCACGAGCCTTCCGAACAGGAAGCCCAACCCGCACGATATTCCGCCGATCGCGAGGGTCTCGAGCCCGCTCAGAAGCCAGTGCAACTTCGTGAGCCGGGTCTTCCAGACGCCCAGCGCGAACAGGAAGATGAGGATCGTCACGGCACTGACCAGCAGCGCGAGATTCGGATTCTGTAGCAGGATGAAAGGAAGGATGGCAGGGACCGCTCCGACGAGGAAAGACAGGGCCGAGATCGTCCCT
This sequence comes from uncultured euryarchaeote, assembly GCA_937872085.1. Lineage (GTDB taxonomy): Archaea > Thermoplasmatota > Thermoplasmata > UBA10834 > UBA10834 > COMBO-56-21. Next base: position 4,163 of record CALMQK010000047.1, on the reverse strand, counting down.
ATGCTGCTCGGGTTGTCTATATGGCTTGGAGATATCCCGATCTCTTCCTGGACCATGAATTTCAGCCAGAGATCCTTCTTGCTGGTGATCCGCTTGACCGCGGCCTCTTGCTCTTGGGCGTCGAAGCCGTATTCCTCGAAGATCTCTCGGATCTCACGCGTCTCCTTCTCAGGCATCTCCTCGATCTCCCGGCGTTCGCGTTTCACCTGGCTCTCGAAGAAATCCTTCTGGGCCTTCGTTGAGATGAATGCGCCGAAGAAGATCGCTATCGCCCCTGCGCCTATCTGCACGAGACCTGCCAGGACCACCTTGTGATTGTTCTCCACCAGCGCTGACACGCCCGCGAGAAAGGCGACCGTGGTGATGAGGCCCGTGTCGATCGAATATACAATGTCCCGTATCAGGCGCCCTCTCGGTGTGTGCCAACTCTCACCGTGCCAGGCCTTCAGTCGGTCCTCTTTTCGAGGTTCCATCGGACCCTCCTTGGGCGGAGCTTGGTATGGGCTTGCTGGTGATTTTGCTTTCGGTCCGACCGTCCGACGAAGGCCGAAAGGTAAAGGCGCTGCTCGTAATCCTCCTCCGGGGGAATATCATGGAGGTCGCACGCACGCAGGATTACATTCTAATGAGACTCAGTCATGGGGAAGACATCATCAGATCGATCGAAGAGGTCATTGCAGAGGAGAAATCGACTCTGCTGATCGTGACCGGCATAGGAATGATAACGGATTTCGAGCTGGGGTACTTCGACAGGGGCCAGTATATCAAGAGGACGTTCAAGGAACCTCATGAGCTGACCATGCTCCAAGGTTCTGTTGCGTCAGAGGGCGACCCGAGAATGCACATCCACGCCACGGTCGCGGACAAGGAACATCGCGCGTATGGGGGGCATCTTCTGAAGGGTCAGGTCTGGATGAGCAACGAGATCGGCTTCTTGAGGCTGAATGGCGTGAGCTCGAAGCGGTGGATGGACAAGGAAAAAGGCGTGGCGATACTGCATGTCTCCCAGGTCACGAGCTAGATACTGTCGCTTCAGTATGCTCCGAACGTTCAGTAGGATGTGCGGCTGCCGGGATTCGAACCCCGCAGGAGCCAGACATCCTTTTTCTGATTTCAATTATCGGGGAATTGAACGAATCTCGTCCCAAGTCTTAAATTCACATAGTTACTCGACGAAGCCGGTGTTGCGAGGCGAATCCTGGGATGATCGAAGTCAATGGAGCACCGATGATTGATGGCCTTGTATTCAGGCGATTCAAAGACAAATCGGACTATTCGGTGATTTCGTCCATTGGAAGAAAGAGCTGGGAAGCGGACGGAGTCGAGAACATTGAGACCGAGGAGGAGCTCGCAAGTGAATACGATAATCTCTCAAATCGAGATCCGTGCTCAGAGATAGTAGTCGCCGAGGTCATAGGAGAACCAGTGGCATACGGGCGGATTTCGCCCGAACCAGACAGCAGCGGAGAGCGCGTGTTTTGGCACATCGCTCATGTCGTTCCCGAATGGCGCAAGACGGCGTTGCGTCTGGCGATATTCCGCTTCAACGAGATGCAAATCCAGTTAGTAGCAGAGAATCAACCCTGGCCTGGGAAGACCTCTTTGGGGGCATGGGCCTTGAACGAACCTAATGACTGGAGGGAGATGGTTCTCGCAGAAGGATACACGCCCGTCATGCATTTCTATGAGATGATTCGGCAGAATCTTGAGGACATTCCGGACAACCCGCTTCCAGAAGGGCTTGAACTCCGAGCGGCCAACCCTGAACACTATCCTGGAATATGGAATGCGCGGAAAGAAGCCTTACGAGAGAAACCCTGGTTCGTGGAAAGCAGGTATGACAGAGAACATTACGAACTCTGGTTGAACGGGTCCACCTTCATGCCTGATCTCTGGCAGGTCGCGTGGGACGGCGACCGCATAGTGGGCATGGCCGAAAACCACATACCGCCAGAAAACCAAGCCTTCGATCGCAAGAGAGGTCATACTCAGATTCTCTTCGTGCTGCCCAGATGGCGAAGGCGAGGATTGGCGAAAGCTTTGCTGGCAAAGAGCCTAGTGATGATGCGAGAGAGAGGATTGGAGGAAGCGACTCTCGATGTCGAGACGCAGAACACTTCAGGTGAAATGCAGCTCTACGAGGGCATGGGCTACAAGGTCGCTAGGAAGTATGCTCACTACAAGAAGCCGCTAGATTGATCGAAAAGACGATCTTGCTGGCTATGGATAGAAGTGCGGCTGCCGGGATTCGAACCCGGGCTTGAAGCTTGGGAAGCTTCAGTCCTAACCGCTAGACTACAGCCGCTCGTCGGCCAAAAGGATAAGGTTCGCATTTAAATGTATCCGGTTCGGAGCCCAGGAACCGGGATTGTCGTCGACCTGCCGCCCCTCACTTCACCGTCTCTAGTTGGCTGATGATGTTCCATATCAGGGTCCTTCCGTGCAGCGGGATGTTGGGGTCGTTGGCGAGTTCGTCCAGAATCATCACCGCGCTCGCGCTTCGGATGTCCAGTGCCTCTGCCTTGTTCAAGAGGCGCGTCTTCGCATCCGTCGCACCGCGTCGGATGTTCCTGGGTACCGAGTTGTCCTCAGCTAGCTGGTCCAGCACCTCCATGATCTGTCTGAGCCTCGTTTCCATGTCCACCATGATTATCACCCTTGGAGAGTAAAGCTACGGTTATTCTTCCAAACCTCCCTACTTCTTCTCCTCTTCGGATTCCTGCCGGATCTTGCCACGCTCTTTGAAAACCGTCACCACCATGAAGGTTCTGGTCTCCTTCACGCCATCGATCTCGGCGACATCGTCGACGATGAACTTCTTCAATGCGGCGTAGTTCGGGAACCGCGCCTTCGCGATGATGTCGGTGTCCCCTGTGACGAGGAAGACGTCCTCGATGTGCGGAAAACTGGCGATCTTCTGCGCGACCAGGTCCGAGCCCTTCGTGTCGATCTTGAAAGTCACCAACGCGGCAACCTGATCATCGCCATAGTAAGTCGAGATGACGTCCTCATATTCTTTCTTGTCCTTCTCTTCCATTCAATCGCCCCCGTTCCGGCGTCCGTGCCTAATAGAGGTGTCAAAAGCCTACACGGATGAACAAGGGCGGATCCAAGTGCTCTTCGTGCTCCCGATGGGTCTCAGTGTGTTATCAGGGACGGGCTGATTCGAACTCCTCTTGGAGGTCGATGATGACCTGCTCGAGTATCTCCTCAAGGCTTCCGCTCCGGTACTCTCTCAGACCACCGATATCGCTCTGCACTCTCGCCACATATGTGGAGTTGCTCTTCAGGAACTCCACGTTGCACAATGGCTCTTCCATCAATGTTCACCTTTAAGCTTGGGCACCACCCCAGGCTATGGGTTGCACGAGCCGCGCTATACGCGCTCTGATATTTCAATCTTTCTTAGTCGAACCTTGGGGAAATCATGTGAGCCAGACTGTCAAACTAGGCTTGCTTCCGTAGAGTGCTCGAATGATGCATGGAATCGTGAATGGATGGGACTTTGAGGTACTGACCCGCAGGACACGGCAAGATTAATTACCAGCTGCGCAATTGTGCTTTTCAACATGAACTCGGCAATCCAGCTCACAAAAATAATTAGCTGATTCTCGCTTACAGTGCTGAGTTTGTAATAGAATCCTTCTCGAGGAGTCTGTCATCATGAGGAAACTCTACCGTGAACCCGATGGGAAGTCCTTCCCGCAGCTGGAAGAGGACATCCTCCGTTCGTGGGACGACCAGGGCATCCTCCATAAGGTGAAGGAGCGCATGAAGGGCGGGGAGCCCCTGGTGTTCTGTGAGGGCCCGCCCACCGCCAACAACAAGCCCCACATAGGGCACGCGCTGTCGCGCGTGGTAAAGGACTCGTTCCTCAGATATCATGTTATGAACGGTCGAGAGATCGTGCCGTACATCGGAGGCTGGGACTGCCACGGCCTGCCAGTGGAGCTGGAGGTCGAGCGGTCGCTCGGTCTCTCGACCAAGAAGGACATCGAGCGCTTGGGGATCGGGAAGTTCAACGACCTGTGCCGTGAAAGTGTCCTGAGATACAAGCTCGATTGGGAGCACATGAGCCGTCGCATCGGCTATTGGATCGATTTCGAGAACGCCTACATGACCATGTCGAACGACTACGTGGAGAGCGTCTGGTGGTCGCTCAA
>CALMQK010000046.1 GCA_937872085.1 uncultured euryarchaeote | reverse complement strand
CTCCTCCGGGACAACTCGAGGATGAAGAATACCGAGATTGCAAGGCGTGTCAGCCTCACGGAGAGAGCCATCCGGGCCCGCATCGAGAAGCTCGTGCGGGAAGGGATCATCAAGAAGTTCACGATCGAGACCTCCCCCGTCGGGGTCGAGGGGATAGTCCTCATCGACACCCATGTGGGAAGGACCCAAGCGGTGAAGGACAAGGCCAAGCAGATGTCGGAGAGCGTTTTCGAATGCAGTGGCGACTACGATGTCGGCGTGAGGCTCAGGGCTGATTCACTGGACGACCTGAACAAGCGTGTGGACGAGCTGAGGGCCTTCCCTGGCGTGATCCGGACCTCCACGCTCGTGAAGCTTATGGGGAGCTAGCCGACTGTCACCTCTTTCCTTCGAGGCATCGAGACATGCCAGATGTTTTCGGGAAAGCACAACGGCTAGCAAAAGTTAATACTCCCACCTGCTCTTTACTTCAGATGTGACCCCGATGGACTTGATGGAGGCCATCAAGACTAGAAGGAGCATAAGGAAATTCAGGGAGACACCAGTTCCTGAGAACCTCCTCAAGGAGGTCCTGAATGCGGCTCGACTTGCGCCCTCCGCGGACAATGCGCAGCCCTGGAAGATCATCGTTGTCAGGGACGAGCAGATGAAGCAGAAGGTCACGCAGGCTTGCAACGGCCAGAAGTTCCTTGTTCAGGCGCCTATCGTCCTTGTCGTCTGCGGCATCCCGGAAGATGCGTTCCAGACGGTCGGCGGATACATGAGCAGCCATGTCATCGACGCATCCATCGCCCTGGACCATGTCACGCTCGCGGCCCACTCGCTCGGACTTGGCACCTGCTGGGTCGCATGGTTCAAGGAGGAGAAGGTGAAAGACATCCTCGGGATACCTGAGGACGTCCGCGTGGTCGCCTTGAGCCCGTTGGGCTATCCAGACGAATCCCCGGAGCGCCCTTCCAGGAAGAACCTTGAGGAACTCATCGCCTACGATAAGTACGAGTAGTTCGAGCTTTCGGCCACACATCAGACCCCAAACCCGTTGAAGAAGCTCCACCGAGATACCGGAGAGATCGCATTGGCAACCAAAGGACTGACTAGGTCGGGAGACGCCTACTGTCTCTCATGTCTACAACCGGTCGACAGGAACGACACGAAGTGCCTGAGCTGCGCCTCCGAACTCACCGAAGAAGCCAAGGCATTCCTCTGCCCGAAGTGCCAGACCGTGGTAGCCCTCGGGGAACCTCAATGCTCAAAGTGCGGTCTGAAGTTCAAGGTCAAGGCCCTCAAACCTAGGGAGACGGCTGAGGACGACAAGTTCCTGATGAAGCTCATAGAATGGGGAAAGCCACCCGAGGACCAGAAGTCAGAGGGCGAACCGACGACCAAACCGTCCGAGGAGTCGACCGCCGAACCGAAACCGACCGCCCCTTCCGAGGAGCAGATCCTGAAGTTCGCCAAGCTGAGGGACAGCATCAGAGACCTCATGGTGAACAGGTCGCAGATGCTTGAGCGCATGGAGACCAGGATAGCAGAGGAGAAGGCGAGGCTGAACCAGATGCCACCCCTGGAGGGGAAATCGAACAACGCGGAGCAGGTCGAGGCAGAGATAATGTCCTTGGCCAGCGAGATGGCCGACATAACGATGCTCCAGGCACATATGGAGTCACTTTCGGACGAGATATCGGCGCTCATGGACTCAGTCGAGATCAGCGAGGCTGCCAAGGCCAGAGGGCTGGCCGCGAGGGCGCTCCGAAAGAAGCTCGATGCAAAGGAGCAGGAGGTGGAGGAACTCCGCGCCAGGGAAGAGCAGCTGGCCAAGAGGGAGGAGATGGTGGACAGGAAGATACAGGGCTACGCCACCAAGAAGAAGCAGCTCGATGAGCAAGAGGAAGACTTGAAGCTCAGGCTGACGAAACTGGAGGCGGAGAGAGCAGAACTGGAAAGGCTCAAGGCGGTGGCAGAAGGGGCCTTGACGGAAGCTGAGAGGGCTCAGGCAAAGGAGGAATGGATTGGAGAGGAAAAAAGGTTCAAGGAAAGGCTCCTGAACCTCCATTCATCCGTGGTGACGCACCGCACCGGACAACAGGCCTCAACTGATAACGAACCCGCAGAGGTCAGCTTGGACCGGATGATAGCATCGCTTGAGAACCAGATAGGGAACCTTATCCTTGAGAAGGTGGAGTTGCAGAAGAAGACTTCGGAGGCGATGATGTTCGACGAGGATCTCAAGAAACTGTTGAAGGTCCTCGACCAGATGCTGGGACAGCTGCCCGAGGATATCATCGAGCGGTTCTCCAAGTCTGAGGATTTCGCGCTCTATGAGCGCTTCCTCGACCGATTCAAGGTGTGAGGACCTGAAAACGATTTAATATATATGAGCATATATTACTAATCCACACAGAACTGAAAACCTCTTTCGCACCCCCGGCGAAGTTCGGACGAAACAGAGGGAGTTAGACAGAACATGGGTCTCAGAGACAAAGCTCGAGAAACCGCAACAAAGGATTCGTTGCCCGAAGAGAGCGAAGCTCCCAAGGCCCCTCCTGAACAAAGCCCCCCGACCGAAACGGCGAACCAGGAAACCACGCCCCCCGCACCCAGTTATACGCAACTCGAAGAGTCCATGACCTATCTCGTGGAAGAAGAGAGGCCCGACATCGCCTACTCGCTCTTCAAATCCGCTTCTGCCCATGGCATGCGGGGCATGATCATTTCGAGGACCTACCCCAAGAACCTGCGGAAATCGCTGGACCTCGGGAACATTCCAGTCTTTTGGCTCACGAACGCGATGAGCGATGAGGCCATTGGCCCCAAGGATCTGGAGCGGCTCACGCTGGCCATAAGGCGGTTCATGGAGGAGGACGGCGGCAATCTTGTGCTCATCGACTCACTCGAGTACGTCATCACCAACAACAAGTTCGTGAGCGTTCTGAGGCTCCTCCAGACGATCAGGGACATGGTCGCGATACACAAAGCGATCGGGATCGTATCCCTAAAGGCCTCGACACTCGAGCCGGCAAGGCTCGCTTCCGTCCAGAGGGAGCTCGAAATGTACTCTGCCGACAAGAGCTTGGTTCGGCCCGTTCAGCCGGAGCCTGACACCCATCTCATCACCGAGCTGAAGCAGGACGAGATCATAATCGAAGCGGGACGGATCGAGGAAGAGCGGAAGAACATCGGGGTCCAGAGGGACAAACTCGCCGGAGACCTCCAGAAGATGCTGATGGAAAGGCAGGAGCTCGAGAAGGAGCGTCAGGAGGTCCGCCAGACGCTCGTCCGGGTACGGCAGACCAGGAAGGAACTTGAGAACTTCAGGATCAAGCTCACGAAGGAAGAGGCCGAGCTCACATCGAAGGTACGCGCCAAGTTCGCGAAGGAGATGCAAGGTCTCGATTCCAAGCGCGCGAACCTGGAGATGATGGAGAAGGAGGTGGAGTCGCGGTATCAGCAGCTCGACAGGATCGTCGGGCTGAAGACCGAGCAGAAACTCTTCGAAGTACAGGGCGAAAAGAAGCGCCTCGACGAGGAGAGGAGGAAGCTCGCTGACATGATGGCGAAGATCGAATCTGACAGGAACTCCGCCGAAGAATCGCTCAGGAAGATCCAGGAGAAGGAGGCAGCGATCACCCACCTTGATGAAGAAACGAAGACGAGGGACAAGAACCTCCAGGAGCGAGAGCACGCGATGGCCCTGGGCAAGGTGGAGATCGAGAAGCTGAAGGCGGCCGCCGATGCTCAGAGAAACGAACTCGACCGCCTTCGAAAGAGACAGGAGGACGAGACCTCCCAAATGAAGGCGGAGGTGTCTCGCCTGGCCGCCGATGTCTCGCAGAGGGAGCAATCAGTATCCACACTCACCCACGAGCTCGAGATGCTGAAGTCCAGGCTCGTGTCGCAAGAGCAGACGCTGAACGACAAGGACAAGACGCTCAACACGCGCGTCGACGGGATGGAGAAGCGAGAGAAGGAGCTGGCCAATCTCGAGACAGAGGCCAAGCAGATGCTCGAGAGGGCGAACATGCTCGATTCGGCAGCAAGAACCAAGGATGCCCAGCTGCAGAAGGATCACGAGAAGCTTCAAGAAGACGTCGAGGGCCTGAGGATCGAGCTCAACAAGAGAGCCACCGATGTGCAGAACCGGGAGGAGAAACTGCGCGCCGACGAGGACAGGTTCTCGACCGAGAGCGAGTCGAGGTCGAAGGCCCTGAACGAGCTGGAGGCAAAGCTTAGGGAAGGCAGCGCCGCACAGCAGAAGCTCAGGGATGAGCTGGCCGGACGCGAGGCGACCATCAAGGCGCTGAACTCGGAGGCGGAACAGGTCAAGAGGGAGGCCGAGGAGTTCGCGTCCGCCATCAACGATGAGAAGACGACATTCGAAAAGGCCAAGCAGGAGTTGCAGGGGAAGCTTCTGTCCGAAAGGAATGCGTTCGAACAGGACAAGCTCTCCTACGAGCAAGAGCGCTCAGATACGCTCCGGCAGATAGCTGAGATCCAGAAGGAGATCGACGAGAAGCTGGCGAGGAATGACGAGGGGCGGAGGGAGATCGGGGAGAAGAGCTCTGCCGTCGAGGAGATGAGAACCATCCTGAACCAGCGTGCCAGCGACGTTGCGTCCGCTGAACTCAAGATGGCAGAGGAGCGAGTCGCCCTGGATGCCCTCAGAAGAGAGCTGGCCAAGAAGAGAGAGGACTTCGACGCCCTCGAGAACGACATCGCGATACGGCAGGACAACCTGAAATCGACGGCTGAGATGGTGCAGCAGGCCAAGTCCGCTCTCGAGGAACGGGAGAGGATATTCAACGAGCAGCTGAAGTCGTCAGAGGGTGAGAAGGCCGCGCTAGAAGCAGAGAGAGAGTCGCTCGATACCGAGCGACACGCATTCGAGAACGAGAAGTCCGGCATAGAGGCAAGAGCGGAGGAGATGGGCGCACAGCAGACCGAGCTCGAAGAATGGAAGGCGCAGCTGGACGAGATATCCGAATCACTAAAGGCCAAGGAGGCCGAGATCAAGGGACGAGAGGACGAGC
>CALMQK010000045.1 GCA_937872085.1 uncultured euryarchaeote | reverse complement strand
CTGGCTCGATTCGGTCCACCCAGTACACTTAAGTAGACCGAATCTATTACGAATATCCGTAAGGAGTGAGCCCCTGCCATTTAGACGAAAGGAAGAGGAACCGACGCTAGGCGCGGACGGTCAACCGGAGTTCGTCAGGGTACGCCTTCCGCGCAAGAAGGAGAACGAGATGTTCGGGATCGCGGACCAACTCATGGGGGCCTCAAGGATCAAGATCATGTGTGCCGATGGCAAGTTCCGCATGGGCCGCATCCCGGGCAAGATCAAGAAGCGCATATGGATTAGGGAGGGGGATCTGGTCATAGTCGCCCCGTGGTCGTTCCAGGACGAGAAGGCCAATATCGCGTACAGGTACACGAAGACGCAGGCGATGTACCTGAGCAGAAAGCAGATGCTGCCCAAGTCTATCGATGTGTTCTGAGGGGTGACAGCATGCCCCAGCAGGAGAAGTATCACGAATTCGAGAGAGAGATCGATAGCTGGCGGGTGCGCAAGAAGGACTCCAGCTGGAGGAAGTCGTACGACGAGGTCTTCGACCAGCAGAACCTGATGATCATCTACAAGCTCTTCACGGACGGCGTGTTCGACAAGCTCGACTTCCCGATATCCACGGGCAAGGAAGGCAACGTCTTCAGGGCCTCGACGAAGGACGGGAAGCTGGTGGCTGTGAAGATCTATCGAACCTCAACGTCCACCTTCACGGACATGGCGAAGTACATTCAGGGTGACCCGAGATTCAGGGGCCTGGCAGGCAGGAAGAGGAAGCTCATCTACGCGTGGGCTAACAAGGAGTACCTCAACCTGATGGCGTTCGACAGGGCCGGCGTCCGAGTCCCGAAACCTATCGCGCAAAGGCAGAACGTGGTGGTGATGGAGTACATCGGCGATGAGAATGAGCCCGCCCGAGAGCTCAGGAACTTCAGGCTTGAGGATCCGGAGCCCATCGCGAGGAAGATACTTGATTATGTGAGGCTCGCGTACCAGAAGGCCAAGCTGGTGCACTCAGACATGAGCGAGTTCAACATTCTAATGTTCAACGAGGAACCGGTCATAATAGACGTCGGCCAAGCAGTCCTCCTGGAGCACCCCAACGCCCAGGAGTGGCTGGAGCGCGATGTGAACAACGTGGTAAGGTATTTCAAAAAGCAAGGCGTGAGGCTCGATGCCGCAAAGGAGCTCAAGGAGATACGGAAGACATGATTCAGACGGTCAAGATCCCGAGCGATCGAGTCGGCGTCCTCATCGGGAAGAACGGCGTCACGAAGCTCAAGATCGAGAAGGCAACGGGCGTCAAGCTCACGATCGATTCCGAAGAGGGTGATGTCCTGATCGACTTGACCAACGCCAAGGACCCTGGCACCGCTCTGGCGGTCGCGAACGTCGTCACGGCCATTGGCCGGGGCTTCTCTCCGCAGAAGGCCTTGCTACTTCTCCAGGATGAGTACTACCTCGAGGTGTTCGACATACGGGACTATGTCGGCAAGAGGCAGGAGAGGGTCATCAGGATGAGATCGAGGGTGATCGGCAGCGGCGGAAAGACGAGGGAGATTGTCGAGGAGCTCACGGGCGCATTCATGTCCGTGTCCGGCAACACCGTGTGTCTGATTGGTGACGTCATGCAGCTGGATGTTGCCAAGAGGGCGGTCGATATGATACTCTCCGGGAGCGAACACGCGGCAGTGTATCACTTCCTCGAAGGCAGCCGAGCTCGCCTGAAAGTCGATGAGATGGGCTTCTAGCGGGCATGTCCTTCGCTTGCTTGAAATATCCAGACGGAGATTCGTGCATTCCTATGTCCGAAGGTCTCATGAAGTCTGTCGATGCAGACATCGAGTCGATCCCATTTGCGCAAGTGAAAGGCAGCAGCGAGCGCGACCGAGCCATGAAGCTCTTCGCACACGGCTTCCTCAGGCTTTGGACGAGGCTCGCCCTTGAATCGGGCCAGAAGCTGAAGATGGCCCCGACCCAGTATGTCCTGGGGAACTATGAGGGCCAGATGCGCTGGTCCCTGAACGAGAACGTGGACTACAAAGGCATCGCTCATATCGAGATGGGGGCGACCTTCAGGAAGAAGCACGCGCTCATCGGCGAGACCTATATCATGAAAGGAGACGAGAGGGCGAGGCTCTTCTTCTCCCTCGAGCAGGAGAAGGTGAAGGAGCGGCCTGTCTTCGTCAACTACCTCGTATACGAAGCCCCGCTGGCCGAGTTCGACCTCGCGAAGGCCTTCGCGGGGCTGAAGCCTATCCTGGTCGGCTGGATCGAGACGATGATGACCGGAGAGGACGAAGCGCTCTGGAAAGTGTGCAAAGATAAGCTGGAGTGCGTCGGGATCTGATGGTCGCGAATACGGCCGGTTCTATTCCCGATGTCCCGACCCGGCTTGGGCGAGGAATCGATAAATACCGGCAGGACCTGCTGTAGACCGATAATGTCCAATAGGCTAGAGATCGCAGGGCGAGCGCTTCAGCGCCCCTTGTGCAACCACTGCCTGGGAAGGCTTTTTGCATCTGTGTCCAGAGGGCTCTCGAACGACCAGCGGGGCGAGATCGTCCGGTCGTCTCTCCCTGGAAGCCCTGCACCCCCCGCCGATTCGTCCGAGTGCTATGTCTGTAAGGGACTCTTCCTCGAGCTCGAGAAGTTCGCTAAGATAGCGGCCAAAGCCTCCGAAGGTCTCGAGTTCAACAATTATCTGGTGGGGACCAAGGTCGATGCGGAGCTCCGGGAGCGGGAGGAGGCATTCTGGACGGAGGTCGGGGCCGCGGAGACCGAATCGATCAAGACCGAGCTGAACCGTGAGATCGGGAAGCTCCTGGAGAACAAGCTCGGGAAGCAGGTCGAGTTCACAAACCCGGACATGGTCTACTTGGTCGACACGCAGTTCGACAGGATAGTACTCGATGTCGCCCCGTTGTTCGTTTACGGCAGGTATAGGAAGTTCTCTAGGGAGATGCCTCAGACGAGGTGGATGTGCAGGGAGTGCCGAGGCAAAGGGTGCCCGAGATGCGACGGCAAGGGCCGGATGTACGATACCAGCGTGCAGGACATGACGGGACCGATCATCATGAGGCACGCCGAGGGCGAGGACGATTTCTTCCACGGCATGGGTCGGGAGGACATCGACGCCCGCATGCTCGGCAACGGCAGGCCATTCGTCGTCGAGGTCAGGAGGCCTAGGAAGAGGACGCTCGACCTGCCTACCATCGAGAAGGAGATCAACGAGTCGGCCAAGGGCATAGTCGAGGTCGAAGGCATCAGGATGTCTAACAAGGCCGAGGTCAGGTCCATCAAGGACTCCACACACCCCAAGACCTACAGGGTCAGGGTGCGGTTCCAGTCATCCGTGGACCACGGAAAGCTTAATGATGTAGTTGGCGCATTGGCCGGAAAGCCTATAAGTCAGCTCACTCCAAACAGGGTCGTCCATCGACGGGCGGACCTCGAGCGGCACAGGACCGTCCGGAGCATCCGGGTAGAGTCCTTTGATGGTCTCGAGGCGGTGTTCGTCGTCGAGGCCGATAGCGGCACCTACATCAAGGAACTGATGCATGGGGACGAGGGCAGGACGCAGCCCAATGTCGCCGAGATCGTCGGTGTGCCCTGCGAGGTGCTAGAGCTAGACGTCATAGGGATCGGAGACCAAGGAGGTTGAAGACATGGTAAAGGCATCCAAAGGCTACAGGCGCCGGACGCGGTACGTGATGCAGAAGCGCGCCAGAGACAGAGGGCTCTCTCCGATCACTAGGATTTTCCAGACTTTCGAGGTCGGGGAGAAGGCGAACATCAACCTCGACCCGAGCGTCCACAAGGGCGTGCCGCATGTCAGGTTCCACGGGCACACAGGCACCGTCGTGCGCATGCAGGGCGAGGCCTACCTCATCGACGTAAGGATGGGGCGCAAGATGAAGCAGGTAATCGTGAGGCCAGAGCACCTCAGGAAGGCCTAGTGGCTACAGGCGGTGTTTTTCCATGGAGGACAAGAAGGTAGTCACACTGGCAGAGGTGAAAGAGATACTGGACGAGCGCCAGAAGGATGGCGAGCTCTCGCCCGAGCAGAAGCTATCGCTCGAGCACGCCTCGAAGTTCTCCAGGGTCGACTCCAAGAAGGCCAAGAAGCTCGTCAAGGAGCTTGTCGAGCTCGGGTTCGTGTCGGAGATCAACGCCGTCAAGATTGCCGACATCATGCCATCGAACGCGGACGATGTGCGGCTCATCTTCTCCAAGGAGAGGGCGAGCGTCGAGAAGAAGGACATCGAAAAGATACTTAGCGTCGTAGAGAAGTATCTCTAGCGAGCCCGGGGGAGTTGTTATCGAAGACTACGCGAGAATACTAGATTATCTGCCCCAAGGGCTTCCTGACGAGAAGATGTTCCACCGGGAGCCAGTGGCCTTCGCCATCGGCGAGGACCAGTTCAAGCTGTTCGAGCTCGTGCCTAAGGAGGGCCTGACCCTGAACGTCGGCGACCGGGTCTACATCGGCAAGGACCTGGACCTGAGACAGGAGGTCCTGCACGTGAAGAGGCGCATCAGCTTCAACGAGCTGACCAACGCCTCGCATAGCGAGATGTCGTTCGTGATCCTTCAGATCATCAAGGCGCATGAGCCGAGGTTCGTCACGTTCTTCAACGAGGCGCAGGCGATAACCACCCGGTTCCACATGCTCGAGCTCCTGCCAGGCCTGGGCAAGAAGACCATGTGGGCCATAATTGAGGAGCGGAAGAAGGGCCCGTTCAAGGACCTGGCCGACCTCGCGAAGAGAGTCCCGATGGCTCATCAGCTCGACAAGCTTGTGGCGAAGAGGATAGAGGACGAGCTCGCGAACCCGGATGAGAAGTATCGCCTGTTCGTCGCGAGATGAGCGGATGCGGGTCGAAGAGATCAAGGGGATCTTGGAGTCCATGGGCAAGAGGCCTACCAAGAGGCTCGGTCAGAACTTCCTTCTGGATGATTCGGTGGTCCGGCGGGCCGTCGGATTCGCCGACCTGACTCCCAAGGACGTCGTTCTCGAGATCGGTCCTGGCTTA
>CALMQK010000044.1 GCA_937872085.1 uncultured euryarchaeote | reverse complement strand
CCCTCGCTTGGCGTACAGGGTGAAAAGCCTTGCTATTTCGTGTAGGCTGCAATCGGGAACCATCGGATAAAGATGTTTCCCAACCTGACTTGGTAACAAACGATCGGAGCCGCGCGATTTCATCATGTCAGGTTTTATCAATTATGTTATCAGGTCTATTATCAAATATCAAGGCCAGATAAACGGAAATATGATTGCTCGTCTGAGTTGGTTCGCGAATGGTCGAAGCCCTCCGCTTCCTCTGCTGCATCTGCAACCAGTGGAATACAGGCTCCTCAATGGTAGAAGAGAACCCGTTTTCAGTAATGGATCGGCACCCCGTGCCGGACAAAGGGTTCAAGAACAAAGCGATGTTTACGCTATTACGATGAAGGTCAAGGTCATACTCTTCGCGGTTTTCAGGGACATAGTAGGCAGCAAGGAAGAAGAATTGGATGTCGAGCCCGGAACAACCGTCCAGAAGCTGCTGGATTCCTACATTTCCAGGTTTCCACAGATGGCCCGTTTCCGAGAGCACATCATCCTTTCCGTCAACAAGGAATATGGACCGCCAGGGAAGGTCCTGAGGGACGGAGATGAAGTCTCGTTCCTGCCTCCCGTCAGCGGTGGCTAGAGCGGTGGAGAATTAGTACAACCAGATCAGCCGCGTGTCGTGTTAGGCTGGGGCATTGTCGGCTGGAAGCTGCAAGTGTGGGTTCGCGTGCCATTTCAATCAGTCGAGGAGGACCGCTCTGAGGCCACGACCTCTTGGGCACTCGATCTCCTCATCGACCTGGGCTATCTTGAACCGCATGCCTTCAATCGCCCCCCAGGGCCTGCACAAACGATAGTTCGCGCAACCGAGCCTCTCGCAGTCTGTCTCGTCGAAGGTAATCATCGAACCTTCCACCGCGGCGCTCTTCGGTAGGGCGCCTTTCGTGGGCAGCTTCTCGACCTCGACAACCCTGACTCCGCCTTCGTGGATCAAGCAATCGTGATGGACGTCCCTTATCTCCGTCACCTTGTAGTGCCTGTTCGGCTCAAGGTGGAAGCAGACGTTCTTCACCTTGCATTCCCGGCAGTCCGCCAGTGGACCGCCAAACACGAATTCGAAACCTATCCTACACTGCTGTTCGCCGACGACCGTCACCAATACCATTGCTGAACACCCCTTCGTCATATCACTTTGGTTATGCTTGCCAGGCGTTCGGCGGCGTCCGGGGTCAGCCCCCTATCTCCAAGGATGGTGTATCTGTCCTTTCGGATCTCGTGTGCGTGCACGAGCGCCTCTATCAGTTGCTCGTTCGTCACGCCCAGTTCCTTGGCGTTCGTAGGCGCACCTATCGACTGAAGGGCAGTTCGGATCCTGTTCCAGTCCCCTCCGTGAAGGTACATCATCATGATCGACCCCACGCCGCACTGCTCCCCGTGGAGAGCCTTGCCCGGCGCGATCTTATCGAGAAAGTGAGAGAACATGTGCTCGGAGCCGCTCGTGGGCCTGGAGGAGCCCGCGACTGCCATCGATATGCCTGAGATGATGATAGGCCTTATCGCGACCCACACGCTTTCCTCAAGGTTCGGCTTGATGGATGCGGCGTTCTCTATGATCTGGTCGGCAGCGTACTTCGAGAGGTTCGCCGCGCTCGAGCTGTAACCCTCGGGGTGCAGTCTCTCCGATAGCTGCCAATCCAGCAACGCCGTGGAGTTGGAGATGACGTCGGCGCAGCCGGATGCGAGGAGACGGTACGGGGCCTTGATTATCAGCCCTGTGTCAGCGATGACGCCCATGGGCACCGTCGCATTGAGCGAGAGGGAATTGCCGCCGTCCTTGATCGAGGCCCGTGGGCTCGCGAGCCCGTCGTGAGAAGCCGATGTCGGCACGCTGATGAAAGGTATCTTGAGGTTGGACGAGGCCAATTTCGCGAGATCTATCTTGCTGCCGCCTCCGACCCCGAGCAGAAAAGAGGCCCGCACGTCCTTGGCGATTTCCTCGACCTTCACCAAGTTCTGCTGAGTGGCCGCGCCCACCTCGATCTGCTGCACATCGTACTTCCTCTGGAGCAGCGAATCTTTCACAGGGGTAGCCGCCAAGGCGCCCGTGGTCGGCCCGGTGACTATCAGGGCGGTCCCCTTGAGTCCGAAGCCCTCGCAGACCTCACCGACCTGGCCCACGCAGTTGTGGCCGGCGATGACCTGCCGTGGAAAATTCATGGCCCTTATCTTCGTGAAGAGCTCCGCCATCGTGCCACAATACCCTGCGGTCCATTATTAACTCTTTGCATTCATATCCGAATGGGAGTTTTCGCCTGCCAGTTGGGCGCTCAGTGGAAGCGGGAGATCTTCTCCATCTTCTCGATCAGATCGTCCATCCGGAACGGCTTTGGCAGGAAATCGGCCGCTCCGGCATCCCGAGCCTCCTTCTCCACCAGCACATCGGCGCTGACGAAGATGACCTTCTGACTCGGGTTCAGCCTTATGATCTCCTTCGTGGCATCAACGCCGTTCATGACCGGCATCCTGTGGTCCATTATGATCACGTCGGGTTTGTTGTCGGAGTTGTTGTACTTCCGAAGGGCCTCCTCGCCATCGAAAGCGGTGCCCATCACCTTGTACCCCCTGAGCTGCAGGATGTCCCTGTAGAGCTCCACGATGAACAGCTCGTCATCCACTATCAGCACGCTGGTCATGGTTTCCCCGCCTTCACGAGGGTGAGAACGAACTCGCTCCCTTGACCCGTCCCTGTCCCCAGCTCCTTTGCAACGAACTCTCCTCCGAGCAGGTGCGATGCGATACTCGCGAAGAGGAATCCCGCCATCTTCACCATCTTCGTGTTGTCCTGCGAAAGCAGGGCCGAAAGGTCCTCTGACTTCATGCCGGGCCGGAGTACGGCGTTCGGGTCTGAGAGCACCAGGCTCCAGCACATCTTGCTGCCCTGCTCTGACTTGATGATCCTGACATCGATGGCGACCTCATCGCCGGGGTCCGTCCTGACCATGTCGATGAACGCATTGAGCACGAGGTCGTCGGCGAGGGCATCGCCGAGGACGTAGGCATCCGTCGGCTCCTGCACCACGCGGACCCTTATCTTCTTCGTAGGGAAGAACCTGGGGACCTCCTTGATCGCCAGCATCACCGACCTCATTAGGTCGATGGGTCTGAAGGAGTTCGGGCCGGCCGTGCGAGCTGCCATGAGGTTCTTGGCGTGCTCCACGAGGACTGTCGATGTCCTCACATGGGAAATGGCCTTCTCGGCGTAGTCCCTGGCCTTGGCGTCCAGGTCGGGATTGGCCAGTACGAGCTCGAGATAGCTTAGGACGGCCTGATTGTTGTTGAGAACGTCGTGACTGAGAAGATCCATGAAGAAGGTGGACAGTCTATCGATGCCATGAATTGGGGGACTTTCAGTCAAGAAGGATACTCCTGGATGATGCCCTATGCCAAGTATGAGTTTGGCTGCTATATAATTCTGGGGGATGCTTACCAGGCCGGCTCAAGACGATTCCATCAGCAAGTCCACAACACCGCTATATGTACTCTGTGTCAAAACGCGAAATCGTCGAGGGTGAGCTTAGGCGCAGGGCCCGGTGCCTGTGCGCCGTCTGCGACCCACTTCCAGTAGTTCTTGGGCTGTGCAACCCCTTGATAGTCAGGGTCCCTTTTCGATGCCATGTGCTTGAGATCGGACAACAGCGACCAGTACCTGCTCGAATCCTTGCGGCCGGGCTTCTCCGGGAACTTCTTCCGAGCCTCCACGAGTATCTCATCCTTGTAGCATATGTGTGCGTGGTGCTCGTCGAGGATCGCAATGGAATGCCCCGGGTATCTCTTTGCGTAATGCCTCAGGACGAGGTCGATTATCTTGTGCTCGAAGCTCGCCTTTCCGATGAAGACCATGTTCGGCTTGTCCTCTATGAACGCGATGAACTTCTTGGCGCGACGGTATTCGCCCGTGACGCGTCGGACGCGGTCCTTCATTTCCTTCGATTCTGGGGACAGCTGGGCGAGATAGGCCCTCGTGCCGTTCTTCTCGATCTGGGAGAGGACGCTGAAGATCAGCTGGAGCCGATCGAGGGCGTTGAACCTCGATGCCCAGAATATGTCGTCCTCCATTATCTCCCAGAGTTTCTCGTCCTCCAGGAAATCGACGCCTCCGTACTCCTCCTTATACTGCTGGTACAACGAATCGTAGTCGAGCTTCTCGGAGTCGACCGAGTCCTCGAAGAAGAAGGTCTGGCCTTCCCTCACCTCCACCGGTTTGGCCTTGTAAACCCTGCTGGCGATGAAGGCCTTTATGACAGAGTTCGGGGAGGGCTTGAACAGAACCAGCATGGATGTACCTTTGCCCGTGAATTATCCCCTAGACCGGATATAAGCTTTGGCAATTAAAGTCCAAAAATGATATCTACATATTGGGCCATCGTATTGACCGTTGAACCAGACGATGGCAGGCAAGCCGGGCGAGAGACGGAGGTCGGCGGAGTTCTTCGAACAGGCCAACACCGAATACGATGCGGGCAACTTTGCGAAGGCTCTGGAATTCTTCGACTCGGCGATACTGTGTGGCCTCGAGAACGAGGTGGTCTACAACAACAAAGGCGCGTCGCTCGATGCCCTCGGGCGGAACGCCGAGGCGGTCAGATGCTACAAGAGGGCGACGCTCATCAACAAGGGGTACGAGCTCGCTTGGCACAACCTCGGCAACTCGCTTTTCATCAATGAGACCTTCAAAGACGCAGCCCATGCGTACTCCAAGGCTGGGATGCTCAAGCCTGGCAGGATGGAGAACTGGACCGGGCTCGCGGCCTCTTACACGAAGCTCGGCAGGTCCAAGAAGGCGAAGGAAGCAATAGAGGCTCTCTTGAGCTTTGCCAGGGAGGATCCGTCCATCCTGCTGCTCCAATCCGATATGTACCTCGAGGCCGGCCTCACCGAGGAATCGATGGAGCGATGCCGGGAGTTCACTGCGAGGTGTCCAGATTCGGTCGAGGGCTTCGCCAGGCTCGGGAGCACCCAGCACGAGATGGCGGACTATGGGAAGGCCATCGAGACCTTCGAGGATGCGCTCAAGATCGACCCGGGGAACAAGGAGCTATGGAACAACGTCGGGTACTCCTGCTTTTGCGCGGGCTTCCTGGAGAAGGCCCTTCAATGTTTCGACAAGGCCATAGGGATCGACCCGAGCTACAAGCACGCCTGGTACAACAAGGGGTATGCGTATCACGGGGCCGACCTCCTGGAGGACGCGATCAGGTGCTATCAAGAGGCGATCGGATTGGATCCCTTCGACAGGGTCTTGTGGAACAATTTGGGGAACGCGATGTACAACCTGGGAAGATATGCGGACTCGATCCCGAAGTTCGTCGAGGCCATAAGGGTCGACCCAGACTATGAGATAGCATGGAACAACATCGGCAACGCGTTGGAGAAGATGGAGCAGCACAAGGAAGCCATCCCGTTCCATGAGCGCTCCCTGGAGATCAGACCGGACTTCGACTATGCTCTCTATGCGAAAGGTGTGTGCAAATCCCTAACCGGGGATCCCGAGGGAGGTTACGATCTGGTGCTTGAGTCGTTGGACCTGAATCCGTCCTATGATGAGGCCTGGAAGGCCAGGTCGAGGATCGCGGTACAGATGGGCAGATACGACGAGGCCCTGATATCGATAGAGGAGGCCCTCACCCTGAACCCCGAATACGATCAAGGGTGGACGGAGAGAGGGGAGATCCTTCTGGCGGTCGGCGACCCCGAGGCGGCGCAAGCATCGTTCGAGATGGCGCTCAGATGTCTGGAGGACATCCGCCCGGATACGGTCGGAGGAATGGCCTCGCTCGTCCGGAGAGGAGGGGTCCTGGCCAGACTCGGAAGGTACGACGAGGCACTGGCCAACCTCGAGACGGTCGCGCTGAAAGGGAATTCGAATTCGACGACCATCCCGAGGGTGCTCGAACTGCGACGCTTCCTCAACAAGTGGGAGCTCCCGCCGTCCCTAAAGGAGATCGCTGAGAAATCAGAAGAACATTCGGTGAGGCTCGCGCTCGCAAACTTCCTGGTAGACACCGGGGACTGGCAGACCGCGGAAAGCGTGCTTTCTGCGATCGATCACGCCGATGACGACGCCGAGATTCATTTCCTGAAGCTGAAGATCAAGGTGCTCCTGGGCGACCCCAAGGCTCCTTCGAAGCTCGCGCTTATGGCCCGGAAAGACGGATTGAGAGCGTCCATCGAGCGATTCGAGGCCGAGGTCCTGGAAGCAAGGGGGAACCTCAGGCAGGCGGTGAAGGCCTATGCGAGGGCGCTTGAGATCACACCGTCGGATCGGTCGGCCGCGCTGGGTCTCGCCAGGGTCAGACTGCGATCAAAGGAGGCCAAGGGAGCCCTTCATGCCGCCGACTTGGCATTGGGGATCGACCCGAAGGACTGGGAGCCGCACAGGATCAAAGCGGATGCATACGAACTTCTTGGTGAGCACGAGAAAGCAGCCAGAGAGGTCGAGCATGCAAAGGAGCTCCTCATCCTCTCCGGTTTCGGGCAAGAGGACTCCAGCGGTGGTACAAGTTGACCGATCTTCGCTTGAGGAAGAGGCATAGGCTGAGGCTGAAGGAGATAGCCTCCATCACTCGTCAGATCGACGACGCGCTCGGCATGAAGAGCTTCACCGAGCTGGATGTCGTGGACATGGCCGAGGGCCCGGAGTACGATGTCGTCTTCGTCAACGGGAAGATACTCGCTTTCATGCCCGATGGAGTGCCCTTCCTCACCGTCAGGGGCCTGCTAAAATACACTCTAACAAAGCGGTTCGTCACCGTGGACATGGGCGCGGTCAAGTTCGTCTACAATGGAGCTGACGTCATGGGGCCCGGGATCGTCGACACCGATCCCGATATCAAGGAGGGCGACCTCGTATGGGTCCGGGACGTGAACAACCTTCGTCCGCTGGCGGTAGGCCGGGCATTGATGGATTCTGCCGCGATGAAGCGGAAGGAGAAGGGAAAGGCGGTCGGTTCGATACTCCATGTGGGTGACAAGCTCTGGCTGGTGGACGAACCGAAGCCGGAATCCGAAGAGACTGGGGAAGAACCATCAGAAGCATGAGCGTCAATCCCTTCGGGATTGGCATTTCCGACTGGTTGTCTGGCTCCTCCTGAGAAGTTTTATAAGCGAACAAGATAATACTGCGTCAGAGGGATGCACAGTGACAATTCTGAAGAAGAAGTCGTTTCCCACCAATGAGGAATCTGGACAGAGGGACTCAATAAGCGGAGAACAGTACATCGATCTCACGGACATGACCTTCGAGGACGAAGGCATGTCGGGGCTCGAGGACGCGAGGACCGTCGTCAAGGTCGGAGAGCTTTTCAGGTACGAGGATCTGTCATCGCTCACGAGCGAGATATACAGCGACAACATAGTCGTCGTCGACTACACCTCGATCGCGAACGACGACCTGACGATGAAGCGCGTCACGGCTGAGCTGAAGAACGTCGCCCGGGACGTCGACGGCGATGTTGCAGGGGTCGGGAAGAACCTCCTGATGATAACGCCGCGTGGCGTCAAGATCGACAGGAACAAGGTCAAGGGCGGCTTCTGAGAGTACGCATCCCCAGTTCTGAGTTCACAGCTTTAGCGATGGCTCTAGCCTCGTCTATTCTGCTAGGGGCGGTGTGGCCATGAACTGTCCGTCTTTGAAGATCAAGGTGAGATAGCCATGATGGATCTTGGAGTGCCGCATCTTCACAGCCCTGATCCGAAGTTGCACATCGGTCTCGCCGACGTCTACGAACTTCAGGAGTATGGTGCCGTCGGCCAAGAAGTCCTCGTGGTACGGTCCGAACTGTCCTCCGTTCTGCTGCGTCTCTGAGATCAGGAACGTCGTGACGCCCAACCTCTTCAAGAACCCGAAGAAATGGAACAGTTCCTGCCTGGGGTTCTGGATGCTGGCCAGTGAGTAGATGGCCGTCAGCGAATCGATCACAACGATCTCCACGCCTTCGTTCTCCACCTTCTTCCTCAGGTACTCCTTAAGAATCTTGAACCAGTCCCTGCCGACATCCGCATCCGTGTGCTCCAGCCTCAGACGGCCTATGTCCACGATGAAGAACTTGCTCTCGTCTATCCCGGGGAATCCGAGCATGTCCATCGCCGTGAGGAGGCTCTCCTTGCTCTCCTCGATGCTGACGTAGAGCACGTTGACGCCCTTCTTCTTGACGTTGTTGTATAGAATGTTGAGGGCGACGGAGGATTTCATGGTACCCGGGGTCCCGGCTAGGAGGACGACATGACCTTTCTTGATTCCTCCTCCTATCTTGTTGTCAAAACCGTCGATGAACATCTGTATTCTGTCGCTCGACTCACCTTGTCCGGACTCCGTGGGAAGTCCTCCTGCGGTTGCCATTGCAGAGGATGGATGAGTCTGGGTTTTTAAAAGCATTTGTGCTTCATTATCAGAACCCAAAATGACTCCCAGGGGCCGCTCTGGCTCACTCTCCTCATGGTCTTGAATCGGCTCAATATGCTTATAAACGCCCAAGTTGTGTCATCACCGTTGTCAAATCACAAGATAATACACGATTCGGTTCACGGTGGGATCAAGCTTGATGGCGTGTCCCTCGCACTGCTCGAGGTCCCAGAACTGCAGCGCCTGCATAGCATACACCAGCTCGGTCTCGCGAACCTCGTCTATCCCGGAGCGAACCACACGCGCTTCGAGCATTCCCTGGGCACATTCGCCGTCGCCAAGAGGATCTGCTCGTCACTTCAGATGGATGAGGAGGAGGCACGGATCGTCGAGTGCGCCGCCCTGCTCCACGATGTCGGGCACCTGCCGTACTCTCACACGCTGGAATTCGTACTGCACGATCAGTTCGGCATTGACCACGCCGAGATCTCGAGGAGACTCATACGTGGCGAAGGGACGGTCCTCTCGGACTCGGACAAGACGATACTGGGAGACTACTCGACGATTCCAGACACGCTCGAAAGGCACGGGATCGACCCGAAGGATGTAGCGAAGCTCCTCGAAGGAG